>CAYLJQ010000191.1:0-10606 GCA_964383955.1 uncultured Heliomicrobium sp.
AAAGCTGGGAGGTTGTGGGAGTGATAAGGCCGCGAGTGAAAAACCTGAAATTTGATTCGATAATTTTTTGACGAACGCGGATGTCATCTGGTTTTTTTTCAGCAGTTTGAGCGTAATGGGTCGAGCCAGTGAATAGTTCAAACACTGCCCAAGAATGCTCATTGCCGCCAGATTCGCTTCTTTTGCTTCGGCCAAATCCGGGCGAAGCTGTTCAACCAACGCCACTAAAATTTTGAAGATTGGAGAGATGAACTCTTCGACAACAATGTCCAGGGCTACGGTGGGATTGCTCATTTCGTGTCCCATTAAATCCGTGTGGCGGGAAGTTTCGCCGGAAATAAAGATGATGCGCATCAATTCTTCGACGTAACGGCGAATCCCCTCTTGAGCCGCTTCCTTTGTGCCTGCCACTTGCGCGTGCTTCAACAGGCTTTCCAATTTGGGCAATGCCTGCCGCGAATTGCGAAAGGAATAGCGCAGAGTTTCCAGGTACAGGTTTTCCTTGCTGCCGAAATAATAATTGACCGCTGCAATGTTGACCTTGGCTTCGCTGACCAAATCTCGAACGCAGACAGAGGCAAAACCGCGTTCGGCAAACAGCTTTTCCGCCGCCACCAGCAAACGCTGCCGCGATTCCACACATTCGGCTATTTGTTCTTCTGCTTTCCCTGCGCGAGGCTTTGTTGCTTTCATATTTGTACTTCAGTTCGCCAAATTCAAACAACTGTTTGAAGCGGGCATTTTAATCGCGCGAAGGCACCTGTCAAGCCCGGGCGATCCGCTCAGGTAAAAAAAGCCGGAAACAAGAAGCTGGATTGCGGGTTTATCAGCGGTCAGCCTATGATTCTGAAGGCGTCAGGCCGCACAGAACTTTCACTCGTAGACAGTTAATCGAACAATGCGAATTACCCCAATAATCTTTGCCGTACTTTTATTTTTTACGCTTATGCCGCATCAGCAAATTCAACCTTTGCGCCCGCGCGCGCGTGACCTGGGAATCGTTGTAGGCGTTTTGCCTCCAGGGAAAAACAACGCCATCACCGATGTCGAAGGCGTTTTGGTCGGCCACACAACGCTGATCAAAGGCGCGGACATCCGCACAGGTGTGACGGCGGTTTTGCCGCACGCGGAAAATCTGTTTCAGGAAAAAGTTCCGGCGGCAGTTCACATTGGCAATGCCTTTGGCAAACTGCTGGGTTCGACGCAAGTCAACGAACTTGGCGAAATCGAAACGCCGATTCTGTTGACCAACACGCTAAACGTCCCACGCGTCGCTGATGCGCTGATTGATTGGATGCTGGCGCTGCCCGGTAACCAGCAGGTTCGTTCGGTCAATCCGCTGGTCGGGGAAACGAACGACGGATACCTGAACGACATTCGGGGCCGCCATGTCGGACGCGACGAAGTTTTTGCCGCGCTGAAATCCGCCAAAGGCGGCGAAGTTGCCGAAGGCTCCGTTGGCGCTGGAACCGGAACCGTGGCGTTTGGCTGGAAAGGCGGAATCGGCACGGCTTCAAGACTGTTGCCCCAAAACATTGGCGGCTATGCAGTCGGCGTGCTGGTTCAGTCGAATTTTGGCGGCGTGCTGACGATTAATGGCGCGCCGGTTGGACGCGAGCTGGGCAGGTTTTACTTAAAGGAACAGTTGGAAGGCAGGCGAATCGGCCAAAATCAAAATTATGAAAACGTGGTCAGTGATTGGGCGGACGGTTCGATCATGATGGTTGTAGCCACGGATGCGCCAATGGATCATCGCAATTTGCGGCGCTTGGCGGAACGCGCGATGCTCGGTTTGGCGCGAACCGGTTCGCCGTCCACCAACGGCAGCGGCGATTACGTCATCGCGTTCAGCACGGCGAAACAAAACCGTATTCGAGCCAGCGAAAATCTGCGAAGCGTTCAAACGCTCGGCAACGAAGCCATGTCCCCGCTGTTTCAGGCCGTGGTCGAAGCAACGGAAGAAGCGATTTACAACTCCATTTTTCGCGCGACAACTGTCACCGGGCGCAATGGGAACACAGTCGAAGCGTTGCCGATTGAAAAGACGGTCGAGATTTTGAAGAAATATGGCGCGGCGAGATAAGAGGATTTTTGAATGCGGTTATACGCAGAGAAAATTCGCAGGATTGAGGATGCGAAGTTGAGCTTGGTCAATTCGCAATCCGCAATCCCCAATCCGCAATTATTTGTTGAAGCTGGCAACGGCTTCCGCTTCATCTTCAAAGCTATCGAAGACAGTAGACAGTTTCGTGATCGTCAACAGATCGCTGATGCGTTTTGCGACCTTCAGCAATTTAACTTCACCACCCGCGTTTCTTAAAGAAGTATAGCTGCGCACAACTTCGCCCAATCCACCGCTATCCATATACGAAACATTTTCAAGGTTCAGAATCACGTTAACCGCTTTGTTATCAATGAGCTTGGTCACTGTATCTCTCAGCAGGACGTCGCCTTCGCCGAGAGTAATCTTGCCATCCAGGTCAAGAATCGTTACGTTGCCGCTCACGCGCTCTTTTATGGTCATACCGGGCCTCCAAGGAAATTTTTGATGTTTTTGGAAAAGGTGTAGAAAAGCAGGCCAGAAACTAGCATACGCCCGCCGCGATTGGCAAGCAGGTAAAGCCAGCGCTGTCAGGTATGTGGCGTGTTTACAGCCCGTTTGGCGAAATCTTTGACGGCTTGCGGCGACTTTGCGAAACTGCGGCGACGATCAGCACACCGATATGATTTTACGAGACAAAATTCTGGCTCAGCTTGCAGACAAGCGGGAAAAGTTCCGTGAGTTTGCGGTTGGATTGCGCGGCGAATCAGAAATTTTTCGCCATGCCCTGGAAAATCTGGAGGCGATTTCACGCGCTGAACTGGAAGCGCGATTGAGCGGCACCGAAACGCCCGGCGCTTGGCCGACGGAAGAATTTGATGCTGCGCCTGCACTATGCCTGCCTTTCGCTCAGGCCTGGAACAATCACGCCGACGCGCGCGCCTGGGCTTACGAAGCGCTGCTCAACCACACGACTTTGGCGGTGGACGGCAGCCAGATTCCGCCGCATTCGGGATTCAACATTCCTGTCGCCGCCGTGCAAGTCGCCTGGTTTGAAAACCACCACACGACCGCAGGAAGTTTTGTCAAAGACATAGAGATGGAAATTCTGGCGCCGGATAAGCTGCAAGCAGACCAGGACGGCGAACGCACCGAACAGAAAATCAACGCGCGCCGGTTTGAGATGGAAACCGGGAAGCTGTGCGAACGAATGGGACGTATGGCAGCCGAACGCGACCCGCAATCACCATTGCCCGTTGCGCTGTTTGATAGCTCGCTGGTGATTTCCTTTGCCGACCGTTTGCAGGGAAATATGCGCGAACGGCACGTCAACGCGATGTTGAAGCTGTTGCAATGTTCCGAAGCCACCGGAGTTCCGCTGATCGGATACGTGGATTCCAGCGACGCGCGCGACCTGACCAAAATGCTCAGCCTGGCTTTTGGGCTTGCCGAAGCGCGGCAATTGCACGATGCCGAGTTGGTTGGGCATTTGCTGGAATGGGGAGCGCGAACGCCGCTGTTTATCTGCAAACGCGGCAGCGCCGATCAAAAGCAAGCCAGCGTGCTGGAATTGTTTGAAAGCCAACAACAATCCATTGGCTTCGTTTACCTGAAAACCGGGTCACAAGCGCCACCCGCCAGGCTGGAAATTCCCATGTGGATTCATCGGCAAGGATTGCTGAACCAGGTGCTGGACGTAATTCGCGCCGAAGTCGTCGTTGGCAATGGCTACCCGTACGCCATCGAAACTGCCGATGCGGCAGCGGTGATCACTACACGCGACCGCGAAGCCTTTTACGCGCTGTTTCAACAATTCGCCGAACAGCAAGGCATCAAGCTGCGTGTTTCGCAAAAAGCCACCAGCAAGGCTCGGCGCAGATACAGTTGAAACCCAATGCAAACCATTTCCCCCACGAAGCCACACGAAGAAAACACGAAGCGGAAAAGCAGACATTGCCTTCTTCGTGAAACTTCCTGTGCCTTGGTGGGAGGGGAAAGAACTTCATTCATGAAATTACTATCTCGCTCACTGAACATCGCCCTGATGCTCGTTGGTTCCTCCATCTTCGCTGCTGCGCAATCCGCCGAAGCGACGATGAAACAGATCAACGACCTGCCAAAGGTCAAACAGGCGCTGGAAAACATAAAAGCCACCGAAGCTGACACCATCAATGAACAAATCAAAATCTGCGAAATTCCCGCGCCGACCTTTCAGGAAACCAAGCGCGGTGAATGGTTCAAGCAGCGGTTTACCGAATTGGGTTTGAAAAACGTTCGCGTAGACAAAGTCGGCAACGTCCTGGGCGAACGTCCTGGCAGAGGCAGCGGCCCGGTTCTGGTTTTGGCCGCGCATCTGGACACGGTTTTCCCGGAAGGCACGGACGTAACAGTGAAACGCGAAGGTTCAATCCTGAAAGGCCCGGGCATCGGCGATGATTGCCGAGGGCTGACGGTAATTCTGGCTGTCCTGCGCACAATGAACGAAGCAAACATCGAAACCGACGGAACGATCATTTTCGTGGCCAATGTCGGCGAAGAAGGCCTGGGCGATTTGCGTGGCGTTCGCCATTTGTTCAACGAAGAACTGAAAGGCCGCGCAACACATTTCATCTCGGTTGATGGCGTAGGGCTAGACATCACCAACACGGCAGTCGGCGTGGTTCGTTACCGCGCAACATTTCGCGGCCCCGGCGGGCATAGTTACGGCGCATTCGGTTTGCCTTCGCCGATTCACGCGATGGGCCGAGCCATCGAAAAAATCTCTCGCTTTGAAGTTCCCAAACAACCCAAAACGACTTTCAACGTAGGCAAAATCGAAGGTGGAACTTCGGTCAATTCCATCGCGCACACTTCCTGGATGGAAGTGGACATGCGTTCGGAGAGCGCAGCGGAACTGGACAAGCTGGAAGCCAAGTTCAAGCGAGCGATCCAGACTTCGCTTGATGAAGAAAATCAGGCGCGTCCGAACAAAGCGCCAATCACTGCTGAATTAAAAGTCGTCAGCCAACGTCCGGCAGGCCTTCAGGCTCCCAATTCCCCAATCGTGATCACAGCACTGACAGCCGCCTCTTCGCTTGGAGTTAAACCCCGGCTGCATTCAGCCAGCACGGATTCCAACATTCCAATCAGCTTGAAAATCCCGGCTATCACGATTGACGGTGGAGGCGACGGCAAAGGCGCACATTCACTGGATGAATTTTTCGACACAACGAACAGCCATCTGGGGCCGCAATGGGCGCTGCTGATTGCTTTGGGAATCGTAGGAGCGAAGTGATGCGCGCAATTCTGCAACGAGTCACCAGCGGTAAAGTCACCGTCGAAGGCGAAATTAGAGGCCAGATTGGCGCGGGATATGTCGTGCTGCTCGGCGTGGGAGCAACAGACACCGAAGCTGAAGTCGAGTTGCTAGCGAATAAAATCGCCAACCTCCGCGTGTTCGCCGATGGCGAAGGCAAGTTCAATTTGTCTGCGCTGGACGTGAAAGCTGAAATGCTGGTCGTTTCTCAATTCACGCTCTTTGCCGATTGCCGCAAAGGCCGAAGGCCAAGTTTCACCGATGCCGCCCGCCCCGAACTGGCCGTGCCGCTGTATGAAAAGTTTGTCGAACGATTGCGCGTGATGGGGTTCAAAGTTGAAACCGGCGTCTTTCAAGCCGACATGCTGGTCGAAATTCACAATTCAGGCCCCGTGACAATCTGGCTGGACACAAACGAATTATCCGGCAAGTAATTCCGCAATCGCGGCGACCGTCCGCGCCGTTGCGCCGCGGTTGGCTTCAATGGCCTGGCGGGCGTTGTTGCCAAGACGTGTTGCACGAGTTTGATCGCTGAGCAGATTGGCAAACGTTCGGCTGAGTTCGTCAATTTGCTTGTTTGCATCGGTCGTTCGAATCTGAATCAAAGCGTTGCGCCGCAAAAACTCTGACGTGATTTCGCGGAAGTTTTGCATGTGCGGACCAACGATGATCGGTTTGGCAAACAACGCAGCTTCCAGAATGTTGTGGCCTCCAACTGGAACCAGACTGCCGCCGACAAAAACAACCGAAGCAAACTGGTAAATTGCCGCCAGTTCGCCAATGGTATCCAGCAAAATAACTTCAGCGTTTTTTGCCAATTCGTTTGCCGAAGAGCGCCGCGAAAACTTTACGCCCGAAACCTCAAGCAATTCGGCGACCGCATTGAACCGCTCCGGATGGCGCGGAGCGATCAACAATCGAGTTGCTTCCCTTCCCTGAATTTTCTGAAGCTCGGCAAACGCGGCCAGCAGTGCCTGCTCTTCGCCTTCGCTGGTGCTGCCTGCAACAATCAAGGGCGATTGGCTGAGCGCAAAGGTTTCCTCCAATTGCCGCGCCGTTTCTGCCAGCTTCGGCGATTGCCGGGAATCGTTAATGTCGTATTTCAGGTTTCCGCTGATAACGACCCGGTCGGCTGGCGCGCCCAGTCTGATTGCGCGTTCGGCATCAACCTGGCTTTGCATCAGAAATCGAGTCACCAACACGTAAAGTCTGCGAATGAAAAATCCGAATTTTTGCGAACGCGGAAACGAGCGGTCAGATATTCTGCCGTTGACGACAATGGTGGGAATTTGTTTGCTGCGGCATTCATCCAGAAAGTTCAGCCACAATTCCGATTCCATCAGAATAACGACTTCGGGCTGTATGGCATTGAGCGCGCGACGAACGGTAAGCTTCCAATCAAAGGGAAAATAACAAACGGCATCGGCTTCAATTACCTGCTGGCGAGCAACCGTTTGACCGGTCATTGTCGTTGTCGAAATCACCAACCGATGCTCAGGAAATCGTTGGCGCAACGCTGCGATTAAGGGTTTTGCCGCGATAGTTTCCCCAACCGAAACCGCGTGCAGCCAGATCGCTGGGCGCGAGTCACCGGCAAGGGGCGACAGCCACAGCCGTCCACTTAAATTGCCAAGATATTTTCGATTGAAGAGCGCTTGGTAAGTGAAATAAGGCAGGAGAATGAAGAAAGCCAGCGTGTAAAGTAAGCTGTAAAGCATTGGCAATTGATAATTGATAATTGATAGTCGGCGGACACCGGAACTATCAATTATCAATTGGCCACTATCAATTATTTTGCGCGTTCCATATACCGGCCTTCGTTGGTATCCACGCGGATTTTGTCGCCTTCTTTGATGAAAGCGGGAACCTGAATGGTGATGCCAGTATCGAGCTTCGCCGGCTTGCCGACATTGCTGACTGTTGCGCCCTTCACTTCGGGTTCGGTTTCCACAACGGTCAATTCGACAACGGCTGGAATATCAATGCCGATGGGCGAACCTTCATAAAACTGAACATTGATCACTGTTTCCGGCAACAGATACCCGGCCATATCTCCCAGATCGTCGGCGCTCAGTTCGATCTGTTCATACGTTTCGGTGTTCATGAAGTAGTACGTTGCACCATCGTTGTAGAGATAAGTCATCTCGTGATCGTCCAGCACCACGCGCTCTACATCTTCGTTGGAACGAAAACGATTTTCCATCGTTGAGCCGGTTTTCAGGTTGCGCATTTTGGCCTGAACCATTGCGCGCAAATTGCCCGGCGTGTGGTGATGAAACTCTACAATGCGATGCAGCACGCCATTGTGCAAAATGACCATGCCCTTGCGAATTTGTGTTGCTGGAATACCCATTGGAAACTCTCCTTCAATACTGATAGTCAATATATGCCTGTTTGAAAAGGCGTGAGAATAGCCAACGCGCACAATTGGGTCAAGCTGCGGCCAAATAACAAAGGCATTGCTGCCAGCGCTGGCAGCAATGCCTTTGATTTTGTTCAGATCGTCGAAAAGCCTAGCCTTTCTTTTCCTTGGGCTTGGCATCGTCGGATTTCTTCGGTTTGGAAACCGGCGGCGAAGTAATGTTGTTTGTTACTTTCGACGCGCCACAGCTTTTGGCCATTTTGGTTGCCGCGCCTTTGCTGCCTGCATTATTCGCATTGCCGGTCAACGTGGCTTCGCCATTGCTGACTGCCGCGCTGAAACCTTGCGTGCTTAACTTTTCCGATTTTGCCAACTTGTCCGTAATGCATTTTTGAATATCCGCATCGCCCTTTGGCGCTGAAGCCTCGGCTTTCTTGGACTTTTTATCGGACTTCATTTTGTCGTCTCCCTGGGCCAAAGCCACAGACGACAGCGCCACGATCAAACAAAAAACAGCAAATATGCGTTTCATAGATTTCTTTCCTCCGGGAACTTGCTGAGTTGAATTTCGGGGTCAACGGGAAAGGCTGACCGGTTACGGGGGTGGCAGATGTCATTCTTGGCCAGATCGAATTTTCGCGCAAGAGTTGCGCGATTGAATTGCCCGGCGGGTTCCAACATAATCCCGCGCCTTGCGGAATCTTGGTTCAACTGACAAAGGACATTACCGGTTTCATGAATTCAGATCAGGAAAAAACCTATCGAAAAGCCGCCGCAGTCGCGGACATTCCGCTGGGTGGCGGTATCAAGGTAACCATTGATGACGACGACATTGCGATATTCAACAGCGGCGGAGAGTTTTATGCCATCAATGATTTTTGTCCGCATCGTGGAGCGCCGCTCAGTGAAGGTTTTCTGGAACAAGGCAAAGTGTTTTGCCCGCTGCACTGTTTTGATTTCAATCTGAAAACCGGCGAATGCGGCGTGGCTTCGCACCTGACTGTCGCCACGTATCCGACCAAGGTCGAAGAAGGCGATGTTTTCATTCTTTACTAAATGGCCGACACTTCCTTGCTACAAATTTATTACCACATCTTGTTTGCCGCTTCGGCAGCGTTCAACCTGAGCATGGCGGCAATGCTGCTTTTCAAACCTGACGTGATGCTGGCGCGATTGGAAATCCGCGACCCGGCAGCGCGTTTGTTGGCGCAATCGTTTGCGTCCAGCGTTTCGGCCTGGGGAATCGGGTATGCGCTGATTGCTTGCGACCTGATTGCCTTTCGCAACTTTGCCTGGCTGGGAGTGATTTCAAAAACGATTTTCTTCCTGATTTATTTTGCCGCGCTAAAGAATGGCAGATTGAAGTTTGCGGCATTTGTTCCGGCGCTGATTGATCTGATTCTGGCTGGGCTTTTTGCCGAGTTTCTGTGGAGAACTAGCTAGGGACGGAGGGATTGAGGGAAAGAGCGACAGAGGGATAGAGTAACTAAAAAACCAAGTACCGAAGAGGGAAGCAGAATGCCCTCCTTCCCTCTTTCTTCCCATCTCTCCCTCTGTATTATTGAATCGCCAGCATCCGATCCAAAGCCACCTTTGCCCATTGCGCGGTTTCCTCATCAACTTTGATCTGGTTGACGACATGCCCATCCACCAGATTTTCCAGCGACCAGCACAGATTTTCCGGCGCAATACGAAACATCGTTGCGCACATGCACAAATCCGGCGCAAGCAAGGTCACCAGCTTGTCCGGATGGCGCTTGGCCAAGCGATTGACCAGATTCAACTCCGTGCCCACAGCCCATTTGCTGCCCACCGGAGCTTCGGCAATCGTTTTGATAATGAACTCAGTCGAACCGTTCAAGTCTGACTTCTCCACGACTTCATAACGGCATTCGGGGTGAACCAGAACTTTAATGCCGGGATGTTCGGCTCGCCGGTCGTCAACGTGTCGAGCCTGAAAGCGTCCGTGAACGGAACAGAATCCTTT
The DNA here is from genome assembly GCA_964383955.1 of uncultured Heliomicrobium sp. Classification (GTDB taxonomy): domain Bacteria; phylum Acidobacteriota; class Blastocatellia; order RBC074; family RBC074; genus RBC074. The sequence continues at coordinate 9,686 of CAYLJQ010000191.1, forward strand.
CCATAAGATAATTCGCGCTTGCTGCAATTGCTCTGCTGTATTGCCTCCGAGTTCCAGTCGTGGATCCCACACCACCATTTTGTCCAGCGGAATGCCGTACTTGATACCGGTGTTGCGCCCAAGATGTTCATCAGGGAAAAAGAACAGCTTTTCTTTTTGCGCGAAGGCCCATTTGTAGAGCGGCAAGGCATTTGACGAAGTGCAAACAACGCCTTCGTGACGCCCGCAGAACGCTTTGATGTTTGCCGCCGAGTTCATGTATGTCACCGGCATTACATCGGTAATGCCAAGCTGCTGTAATTGCTCCCAGGCTTCTTCAACCTGATCGAGTTTGGCCATATCGGCCATCGAACATCCGGCGGCCATATCCGGCAAAATCACCTGCTGATGCTCAGCGCTCAGAATATCTGCCGATTCCGCCATAAAATGCACGCCGCAAAAAATTAAATACTCCGCTTCATTACGTTCGGAAGCGAGTTGCGACAGTTTGAATGAATCGCCCGTTATATCAGCGTGACAAATCACATCATCGCGCTGGTAATGGTGGCCAAGAATCGCCACTCGGCCACCCAAAGTTTTCTTCGCTGCCTGAATTCGTTCGTAAAGCTCTTCCTCGCTCAAGGTCAGGTAATCTTCAATCGGTTTCGCCTGATTGCGCTTGAGCGCGACAGCCGTTCCGCCCGTGTTCTTTTCAAATGCTTGTTCCATCCTCTTTTCTCCTTTTCGTTGCCCGCGTTGACTTAGTGTATCTTGTACACCACGTGCAAAGTGTACAAAAGACACTAAGTAAGTGCAAGACGGTTTTTTTTGATGATTCAAGAGCAGATTGAAGCTCTTTGGAGCAATTGTTGTTCTTATTTTCCATTTACCAGCTTCTATATTTGATTTGTCATTGCTGAAGCAGTTGCCCCACCAATGACA
>CAYLJQ010000192.1:0-10572 GCA_964383955.1 uncultured Heliomicrobium sp.
CATTTTCGGCGGCTCAACCATCGCTCCGGCATAAAGAACTGTGGATTGCGGCAACAGGTCGCGTGGCGCCATCAGCGAATCAACCTTGAAGGGTTGGAAACTGGCGGTGAATTCGTTTTCGGCCAGTCCGATGTTGAACGTCGTTTGCCAGGAATTCGGCGTAATGTTCAGCGCGCCGCTTTCCGCACCGAAAAGCTTCAGAATGGGTTTCAGGGATTCGTCATCCACATGAACTGTGCTGAAGGCGGATTCCAGCAAGGAAGGCAGGTCGCTGAAAAAAACGATTTCGCCTTTCTCCTTGCGGACTTTGGCGAAACCTTCGCTTTGCGCGATGGACGATTGTCCGGTTTGGGCGGTTGTCAGCGCGTCAATTATGGCTTCGCGCGAAGAGGAGACAATTGCCGTTTCGCCCAGGAATGCCAGGAAAATCTGTTCGCGATTGACCACGCCCGAATCCGTGATTGTCTGTTTGTCAAAAACTGTGATTGGCAAACCGCCAAGCGTTTCCCGGCTGATCAGCGTAAACGGTTTCAAGGATGGCGCAGCGGGTTTGGATGAAGACGACCCGCGCAAAGTGCTGGTCAAATCTCCACGAGTTCGTTCTGAAGCCGCAGCCGCCATAATCACAGGCACAGCCGCAGGCACCAACCCCGCGAAGCGCGACAGGGCCGCCGTGGCAGTCGAAAAAGCATTCAGGTCGCCAATTTCGTTTTGAAATGTCATCAGCGACCGTTCAAATCTTGCCCGGTCGTTGACGCGCAAAACGATTGCGCTATTCAGCGGAACATCTTTGCCCGCCGATCCTGGCCAGGTTGCCAATGACATTGGGGCTTGCAGGTCAATTCCAGTCGCTTTGCTGCTGTCGCCTGTCTGGCTGGCGCCGGTTTTGTCCGCCAGCGTGGTTTTCAGCATTTTCAAAATCAATGCCAGAGTCATCTGGTCGCGCACCGTCGCCATTTGCACGCCCGACAGCGCCGCATCCAGTTTTTCCATTGTCGCGGCGAAATTCGGCGACATCACGTAACTGATGGTGTTTTTCGGAAACAGCGTTTCGCCGGTTGTCGGCGCGTTGGCAAACCGCGCGGTGTCGAATGCTGAGGTGGGCTGTTTCGCATCGCTGGTGGCGACCACTGAATTCGCCCATTCGTCCAAATCATCCTGGCCTTTATCTTTCTCAACACCAAGGGCGAGACAGGCAGTTTTGTCTTTGGTGTTCAAACAGTCGCGGAATTTGATTTTGCGAACAGCCAGATCCAGTTGGCCGCGAGCCACAGCCAGCCGGACGTCTTCGGGTTTGGTTTTCAAATCAACCAAAGTTCCTAGCGAAAACGGATCGGTCTGTTTTTCAGTTGAATCCGGTTTGGCCGGTTGGCCGCTTTTCTGAGTTTTCCCGGGTGTCGTTGCGTCGGATTTGCCCAGCGCAGTCAGTCGAGCATCAATTTCGGCAATTCGTTTTTCGAGTTCGGCGGCGACGGCAATCGGCGCAATTTCTCCCAGCATACGCGCAGCCCAAACTTCCGCATCGCCGCGCAGCATTTTCACCAGTTCCGGCGACAAATCCGCAATGGCCTGGCTCTTGCGATAACGCTGCGAAACTGCGACTGCTGCGTGCAAGACTCCGGTCTGATGTGAATTGAACAGCTTGGCGTATGGAAGCGGCGCGTCAAAGCGTTCCTGGCTAAGCGCCAGTTGTAATGCCGCCAAATGCAGATTGGCACTGTTTTCGGCCAGCATTTCAGCAATCAGTTCGCGAGAAACTTGCGGGCCAAACGCGATTGCCGCCCGAACAATTGCCGCCGGAGTCAGCGTGCGCGGCGCAGACAATTTGCTTTTGAATGCCGCCAAGGCCGTGGCTCCGCGTGCCGCCAAATTCGCCGCCGCTGTTGCGCTGGCCAATGCATCAGAATCCGAAAGCGCCCAAATCAACGCGTCGGTTCCCAAGCCGTTCTGGCGCGTTTTGCCCAATGCCGCGATGGCTGCTGCGCGAACCTGCGGGTCGGCGTCTATGAGCAAATCAAATGCGGTGTCAGGCGATTTCCCAAAAAGTTCGCTTACTCGTTGCACTGCCGCGTCAAAATTTTGCCGGGCCATTCGCAAATCATCGGCAATAACCGCCGCCGTCAGTTCGCTGGCAGCCAATGACGGCGTTTCAGCCGCAAATTTTGCGCGCAAAGTTTCAAACTCTTCCCGTCTAAAACCATCCAGGCCAACCTGTGCGGTCATCACCACACGTTTTAGAATCGGTTCGTATTGATCAAGCTCATCCTGAGCGGCTGTCAGGACAAAACCGTAAACACGCGGACCCGCAACTGTCATCCAGACGGTCTGATGAGCGATTCCTCCGCCGGGAGGTTCCAGATCGTACGAAAGCTCGCGCCATTCCAAACCGCCCACCATCACGCGCCGAACCGTAACGGAATCATGATGGATCGGTTGATCACGTATGCCCTGCATAAATGCGCTGGCGTAATTGGCAATGCCGTACCCTTCCGGAATTTCATCGGTCAGCACAAACAGGTTGACGCCTTCTGGCGCGGGCTTGAAATACCGATGCCCTCGTTCGGACGCGCTTTCTTTCCAGTTTTCAGGATGCCAAAACGAAAACCCTTTATCGCGATCAACAAAGCGGACGAATTTCCCTTCGGCAAGTTTGTAACTGTCCCAGAGCGCTGTACGCGCATCTCGGTCGCCGCTTTGGGCCAGGGCAGTCGCCGCAAAAGTAGCGATCAGCAGTAAAAAAAGAATTCTTCGGGGGAGGCTGAAAGTCGGGTGATGGTGAAACCTGTTTTGCATAATCGTTACCTCAAAAATAGTGACGCCAAGCTGAGGCGGCTGTCGGCTGGGGAATTCTTTGCCGATTCAATAATCAAGCGCGCGGATGATAGCAGAAGAACGAAGAGTTGTTTACTATGGCAGTTCGATAAAGAAAACCTGCAACACTCGGAATAATTTTATGCAAGAAACCTTGATTGGCACAGTCAAAGGCCCCGGCGAAAACCCGCACGAATTCACGTTTATCACCACCGACAACATTCAATCGCGCGTCGGCGAATTCGTTTATTACACTGCCAGCGACGGCGAACATGAATTGAAAATCGTCGGCACCATCGCTGAACGCTGTTTGGTGCGGAACCTGCCGGACAGTTTTTTGTCCGATCCAAATACGCCGCCCGCATTTGTCGCCAGCCTGATCGGGCTGGATGCTGAAGCCCTGGAAATTTACGAAATCACGGTCGAAACGATCGGCTATTTTCACGAAACCATCGGCGATTTCATCAATCCACGAATTCCGCCTACGCCGGGGCAGCAAGTATTTCTGGCTTCAAATGAAATGCTGGCCAAAATGCTGTCGCCGAAACAAAAGGGTCAGGCGGGCGGCGCGCACATCGGCTGGCTGCTGACGCGCAAAAAAGACGATGTGCCGGTGGTGCTTTCGGTCAAAGACGTGGTTTCGACGCATCTGGCGGTGCTGGCTTCGACCGGTTCCGGTAAAAGTTATCTGGCCGGCGTTTTGATCGAAGAACTCTTACGTCCCCACAACCGAGCGGCAGTGTTGATCGTTGATCCACACGGCGAATATCACACGATGCAGGGAATGCACTCGCTGCCGGGGTTCAGCGAAGCCGGATACACGCCAGAAGTCAAAATCTTCACGCCGAATAAAATCAAGGTCCGTCTTTCCAGTTTGACCGAAGCAGACATCGTTTATTTGCTGCCGGAAATGACAGAGAAGATGAAATCCATTCTGACGCCAGCCTATCGTGCCGTCGTCAATCAGAGCGGCGAACGCGGCACATGGGGCTTTAACGATTTGCTGACTGAAGTGCTGGCGCAAAAATACGAAGACGAAAAAGGCAAAGGCGGCGGCAATAGCAGCACGATTGATGCGCTGGAATGGCGCTTGCGCCGCCGTTTCCAACAAAGCTCTGTCTTTTCCGACCACGAACACATCTCGCTTCAGGATTTGTTCAAACCCGGCCAATGCACTGTCTTGCAGCTTTCCGAAATTGACGAGAACGAACAACAGGTGATTGTCGGTACTTTGTTGCGACGAACCAACAAGGCGCGAATGGCGACTGTTCGCGGCAATGCCAGTCAAGGCGACGAATCGCTGCCGTATCCGGTGTTTGTTTTGCTGGAAGAATCGCACCGTTACGCGCCCGCCGGTCAGCAAGTGGTTTCGACCAACATCCTGAAAACCATTCTTTCCGAAGGCCGCAAGTTCGGCGTCGGCATTGGGTTGATCACGCAGCGACCCGGAAAGCTGGATCAGGACGTGCTTTCGCAATGCATGACCCAGTTCATTATGCGCATCGTCAATCCCATAGATCAGCAAACCATCGCTTCGTCGGTGGAAGGCGCAGGCCGCCGCTTGCTGGACGAATTGCCCGCGCTGACCAAGGGCCAGGTTATCGTCAGTGGTGTTGCGGTCAATACTCCTGTACTGTGCGCGGTTCGTGAACGAACCACTAAACACGGAGGCGAAACGATTGACGCGCCTGCTGAATGGCAAAAATACTTCAGCGAATCGAAAAAGATTCAGCGCGACCGCGACGAAGCTCCGATGATCAAGCCTCAACCCAAAGGGACGAAGGTTGATGGGTGGGATGTGTGAGTGTGAGGTCGAGATGAGCAAAGAAAACGTTATCGAAATTGATCCTGAAAAATTGGGAGGAGTACCCGTCTTCAACGGTACACGCGTGCCGATTCGAAACTTCTTCGATTACCTGGTAGGCGGGGACACTACTGAAATCTTCCTTGTTGATTTTCCTACAGTCGAGCGTGAGCAAGTAATGGAACTGTTTGCGTTGATCAAAGAGCGGCTTGGATTGGTTGAAGAATAAAGGTTGAACAATGCGAACACTAAAACTAACTCTTGAATACGACGGCACGCGTTACAGCGGCTGGCAGCAACAGGCCAACGCGCAAACGATTGCCGGTGAATTGTGGACGGCAGCCGAAGATTTCTTTGGCCGTCCGGTAGATATCGGTGGTTCCGGGCGCACAGACGCCGGAGTCCACGCCATCGCGCAAGTCGCCAGCATCAAATTTCCTCGCTGGGGATCCAGCTCGGCGGAAATCCGCGACCGAATTTCAAATCTGAAACCGCAGGAAATCATCTTTGGATTGAACGACCGCTTGCCCCCTGACATCAACGTGTTGGCTGTTGAAGACGCGCGACCGGAATTTCATGCCCGGCACGACGCCAAATCGCGCAGTTACATTTACCAGATTTCGACGCGGCGAACGGCGTTCAACAAAAAGTTCGTCTGGTGGGTGAAAGACCGGCTGAATGTGCGGGCAATGGCCGATGCTGCGGAATTGATCGTCGGCTATCACGATTTTTCCGCCTTCAGCGAGCGCGACGTGCGCCGCCTGGACGAATCCACCATTGTTGTCGTCAACGAAGCCGAATTTGTGGTCGAAGATCACCTGATTATCTTTCGCATCTCGGCGTCGCATTTTTTGTGGAAGATGGTGCGTCGGCTGTTGGGAAGTTTGGTCGAAGTCGGGCGCGGCAACGTCAGCGTGGAAGATTTCGGCAGCTTGATTGAAACGCCCCCGGCAAAAAATCAGGCCAGGACTCAGGTGAAATTGCTGGCAAAATCCACGCTCGACCCTGCGCGAGTGACGGCTCCGCCATCGGGATTGTTTTTGGAAAACGTCACGTATCCGGAAGGCATTGTTCTGGATCGCCCCTACAAGGATGCCGGAACAGAACGCGCCAAACATTCGCTGGAAGAGGCTGCGGCGACCGTCAAGAAGCCAATCAAAAAGAAAGAGATTGTTCTGAATCGCCCGTCCAAAGACGTTAAAAAAGAACGCGTCAAACTCTCGCTGAAAGGCCCATCTACGTCAAAATCCAACAACGCCCAAAAAACGCGCGCCAAACTTCCCTTGAAAGGCGCGGCAGCGCCAAAGACCGGTACCGCCAGAAAAGTTCACATCAAACTTTCGCTGAAAGAGGCTGCGGCGCACGTCAAACAGAGCAAAAAACGCGAGTGACTTTTTATGAAGACAGCGGCGTTATTCAAACAAATTGATTCTTTGCGTGCTCAAGCTGGCAGCGTACGGCCGCTGACAGGCGTCGCAATGGAACGGTTGCGCGAGTATTACCGCGTCGGTTTGACGTGGTCCAGTAACGCACTTGAAGGCAACAGCCTGACGTTGATTGAAACCAAAGTGATTGTCGAAGACGGTTTGACTGTCGCTGGTAAGCCCATGCGCGATGTGCTGGAAGCTTCAGGCCACGCAGCGGCTTTTAACCGAATGGTGGCGCTGTCGCAAAGCAAAGAAATCACCGAACACCATATTCGCCAACTTCACCACTTGTTCTACAGCCCGATTGATCCTGAGCAGGCTGGCCAGTACAGGCAGCAGAAAGTCATCATCACAGGCAGCGAACACAAACCACCTTCGCCGCTGCAAGTGCCGAAGAAAATGATTGCGCTGTTTCGGCAAGCGCCCAAACAGCGTAAAAAGCTCCACAGCGTTTCCTTTGCTGCGTGGTTGCATTTACAACTGGTTTCAATTCATCCGTTCATAGACGGTAATGGGCGAACGGCCCGATTGGCGATGAATTTGGCTTTGGTGCAAGACGGTTATCCGGTAACAGTGATTCCGCCAATTCGCAGAATGGAATACATTCGCGCGCTCGAACGCGCCCACATAAATCAAGTCAAACAACCTGAAGATTCCTTTGAGCATTTCATTGCCGAATGCGTCGAACAGGCGTTGATTGAGTATCTGCGATTGTTTGAAGAATGAAGAATTGCTGAAGTTTACGTTGCTGCTTTCTTGCGCCAACTTGCGGGCTTGCCATTCATCGTCCATTCGTGCCCAGCGTGAATGAGGAATTCGACTGTCGCGAGCTGATTGTTAATGACTGGTTCTGACTTATCCATTAGCGGATATTCCGCAATCAGTACCCACCCATTTTCAGCATCCGAGTTGAAAGCATTTACCTGCTTCCTGGTTTGCAAAAATAAAACTATGGCTGTCACTGCCAGCACAAGACCAGTCAAAAGACTGCTTACGTTCCCGCTCAGAAACTTCGTACTTACGCTCCAAGCTACGCTAGTAAAACACCATAGAATGACCGGCGAATAGATCAACCTGCGACGAAGCGTTTGGCGGGCATAGCTTTGCAGTTCATTTTGCTCTTCTGTTGTTAGGCGGCGGCGCTCGACAAAACTCCCTTCGGTTTCTGGCTGAAATTCTGCTGGCGCTCCGAAACGCGCCGCATCCAAAGGCACGGCAGCGGCTATCGTTAGATGAACTGGGAAAAAGCTATTTAGCTGATTTTGGTTGAGTCGGTAGATGTATTCATCCAGTGGATAAACCTCAAATTCGAGAAAGTCAGTTGTGTCAGGCTCGATCAGTCTTTTCTTTATCAGCTTTTCCAGTAGCTTCTCAAGCGTGTCTTCGTTCCAGAATCTGTAGTCAAACTTTCCTGCAAATTGACGAACAGCGGCTGTTCGCATCGTTCGGGACAAAATAGCGGCGAAGTGGAAACTGTCTTTTGCTTTCAGAATTGAAACCGGAATTCCCAAAAGCAATCCAAGTATTGATGATAGAAAAAGAGCAACCTGGCTAAAAGAATTTGAGTTCGCAACTATGCCTTCAATTACGCCGATCAGGAAACCAAACGCCAGTCCCAGTAGCGTCCAGAAAGGGGTTGCAATCAGCCAAATCACAGCAGCAATTCGAAGTCGCTTGCGTCTGTGCCGCAAACTTGCCAGTTCTTCAATGGTCAAACTTCGGTTTCCGGTAAATGGTAAACCCGCGCACAAAAGCTCGTCTTTCTGATGGTCTGTTGATGGATTATGCTTTCGTTTCATACCGCAATTCTGTGAGGCCCTGACATCGCCCTAAACAAGTTTCCAAATTTTATGAGTTCGCTTGCGGAGAATATCAAACACCAGACCCGTGCGCTCGGCTTCAACAAGGTAGGCATCGTTCCCGCCGAAGCGTTGACCGAAGAGGGAGCGAAGTTGCACGAATGGGTGGCGCGCGGTTTTCACGGTCAAATGAATTACATGGCTCGTGAGCCTCAGCAGCGCAGCGATCCACGGTTGTTGATGCCGTCGGCAAAGTCAGTGGTCTGTGTGGCGCTGAATTACTTTAATCCCGAAAAGCATTTGGATTCGCCCGAAGTCTGCAAGATTTCGCGGTATGCCTGGGGCGATGATTATCACGATGTTTTGCGCGACAAGCTGAAAGCCTTGCTGGCCTGGATCAAAGAGCGTCAGCCGGAAGTTGAAGGCAAAATCTGCGTGGACACTTCGCCGATGATGGACAAGGCTTGGGCGGTGCGCGCAGGAATCGGCTGGCTGGGGAAACACACCAACGTCATCACCAAAGAGTTCGGTTCGTGGGTATTTCTGGGCGAATTGCTGTTGTCGGTGGAATTGGAATACGACTCGTTTATTGAACCTGACCACTGCGGCAAATGCACTGCCTGCATTGATGCCTGCCCGACCGGAGCGATCATTGCGCCGTATCAACTGGATGCGACACGCTGCATTTCTTACGGAACGATTGAGTTACGCGAGCTGGAATTGCCCGAACCGATCCAGTCAAATCTGGAAGGCTGGGTTTTCGGTTGCGACATTTGCCAGGACGTTTGCCCCTGGACGCGGTTTTCCAAACAGAGCGGGGAAGAGCGTTTTACTCCGCGTGAAGGAATCGTCGAACCGAAGCTGCAAGAATTTATTGAAATGTCGCAGGAAGAATTCTCCGCGCGATTCCGGAAAAGCCCGATCAAACGCGCGAAACTCGCCGGTTTGAAGCGCAATGCCAAAGCCGCACGAAAGACCACAACGGTGCTATGAGGTTTTTTGTATTCGTTCAGCCAGCAGGCCTTCCCGCTTAATCTCATTAAGCATGTTGGAATACCAATGAACTCCTTTGGCGATTAAGGCAAAGTAAAGTAATAGTCGAACGTGGACTATTACTGAAAATAAAAGATGGTAGGTATCCGGTTTTAGTTTAGAGATCAGGCTAAAGTAAGCACTGCCGCGCCACAACATGAAGACCGCTACCATAAAAATCAGAAAGCTTAAGCGCGGGAAGAGAAGCCCCCGTGGTGGGACTACTGACCGGTCTTGAGTAAGTAACCCAAAAACACTGGCGTGTCGGCCATTCAGCATTTCACGTTGCATCATCAGAATGAAGTGAAAAGATGGTAGGCAGAAAATAAAGATCACTAGAAGATGGTAGATCAGTCCGCCGGTATAAGCGATTTGCGCGGGCATGGCGGTATCGGTTAGCCGGGTAATACTGCGCGCGGGGAAAATTAGATAAGCCGCAGCCGCAGCACACGCTACAGCGCCCAACGTAAAAATCAGGAATGCGATTTTCAATCCATGTGGGTGCCCACGTTCTGTCAACCGCCAATCACACCAAAAAGCCAGGCAGGCAGAGCCAAAAAGCCAGAGGCCAGCTACTACAGCAAAGGAAATTCCTTTCTTGGCAAAGAGGTTAAATTCGTATGCAATCTCCAGGATAACGCAAAGCGCACCCAGCAAGCCGTAAATGGCTGCTATTACCAGGCAATGGACACGATGTCCCCCAAATAGCTCGGTTAATTGGCTGGAAATACCAAAAGTAGCTGCAATTTGTGATGGTTGCACCAATTCCTTCAGGCTATTGTCTATGTCCAGCACTGTTACCGCAGCAGTCAAATGGCGCGCTTCATCCTGACAAGTTACACATACTCGCAAGTGCGCCTCGACCTGTTGCCGCTCTTGCGGCGTAGCGCGCCCAAAGCAATATGCTGTGAGCAATTTGCTCAGCGTGGGTGCGGAACACGAATGAGCATCTCGCACTGCGAGTTTGTTTTGATTTTCCATCTTTTTTTTCTCCATCTGACTGTTGTTGCGCCTGGGCAGAAACTGTCATCTGACCGGTGAGCTTACGAGTTCTGCGCTTGTATGATGCCAGTTCGTGTCGGAAATTTTCCTGAGCGCAGGCAATACGATTTTCGATCTGTTTTCTACTCCAATTGTTGACGTTCATATCCAGACGGCTGATTTCTTCAGCGGAAAAGCCATAAGTGCGATTCAAAATCAGTAGCAGGCAATAATGTGGAGCTATTGCCTTAAGGGCTTTGCGAACGTCCAAATACAAATCTGAGTCGGGTGTTGCGACGAGCGCCAGATTTGCAACGGAGTCGAGCGCATCTCCATCTGAGTCATCGGAAGGCTGAATCAGTTGTCCGGCCCTTGCCTGATTGCGCCAATAATCATTGATCTTGTTAGCTGCCAGGCTATAAGCCCATGTTTTGAATGTGGATTTTTCCTTGAAAGCTCCGCGCCGCAATTGCTGAATAAGACCGAGCATGGCTTCGTGCGCTGTATCTTCATATTCCGGATATGGTACCCCGGCTCTTTGCGCTTGTTTGAGAAATCTTGGGTAATAACGTTGAGCCAATTCCTGCTCAGCCGTTTCGTCGCCCTGTGTCAATCGTTGTACCAGGAGTATGTCTTCGGCATCGCCGATGTCAGGAGTTTCTTTGATCAATAGGGATAGTTTCAAGCTCATACCTCCAAATATATTGGCTGAATAGAT
>CAYLJQ010000193.1:0-10457 GCA_964383955.1 uncultured Heliomicrobium sp.
TGATGTAAATGGTTTCAAGGAGATTGAACCGAATCTATTTCTTTTCAAAGGGCCAACGGAATTGCTTCACGAACTTCCCAACCCCATATTATGGACGTTCACTTACAACTATGATCAACAGTATTCGTATTCGCAGACGGCGCGCACCATTTACGACTGGATTGACGACCTAGAGGTCTTTCCGCATGACCAAAACTTTCTTGCAGACAATCATTTACGGGCGACGCAAGAGGCCACTGTCGTGACTAGTGTAGCCAAGGGGTTGCATCAGCAAATATTGGAAACACGCCCCGATGCCCTTTATCTGCCGAATGGCGTAGAAGACTGGCGCTTTGCCAGCGATGCCGCTCCGCTCCCAACTGATCAGGAACTCGAGAAGTTTCTGCAATCGGGCAATCCCATTGCAGGATACTATGGTGCATTAGCGTCCTGGTTTGATTACGACCTGATTAACGAGACTGCGAAATTACGTCCAGACTGGAACTTTCTACTGATCGGGCCGAATTACGATAATAGTTTGAACGGACGTCCAATGCTGGACCGCCCAAACGTTCGCTGGATTGGGCCACGCGAATATCAAACGCTGCCCGGATATTTGCGCGCGTTTGATGTAGCTACAATCCCTTTCGTCATCAACAATATTACACTAGCCACCTCGCCGCTTAAGCTGTACGAGTATTTTGCCGGGGCGAAACCCGTCATCACTTCTGCGATGCCGGAATGCATGGCATTTCCTGAGGTGCAGATTGTGCGGAATGCCTCAGAATTTTCCGAGGCCCTCGACCAAGCTCGTGAACGTGGACGCGATGAACAGTTTCGGGGACGTTTGCGCGAAATTGCACGCCAAAATTCCTGGAAAACACGTGCCAAAACTGCCATCGAACATTTAATCGGCGAACCATTATCCGATGAAGACCAGTCAATCGCCCCCCCGCCTCTTACCGGACCTGCGCTTCGTGTAGCCGAAAAATTCCACCATTTCAGAACGGCAACCAATCAACGTTTTTTTGCAGCGCTGTCCAATCATCTCTCCGGGTTATTAGACAACCCTTGCTTAGCGATGTATTTCGAGTTTGCCATCACATCCAATGAGCGTGGACAAAATACGGCGGAACTGATACGCCAGTACACGCCTATTGCCGGGAAACGCTACCTGGATGTTGGTTGTGCCTATGGCGGATTTCTGGTTGCGTTTGCAAGAGCAGGCGCGACAGTCACGGGCCTGGATATTGACGAAAGCCTGTTAAGACTGGCTCGGTATAATTTGCAGGATCAGGCGGTGCAAGCCCCCTTGTTACTTCGAGACGCTACCCAGCGCGATAGCATCGTCGAGTTTGAAAATAATCTGGATATCATCACCTGCAATGACGTCATAGAACATGTGGACAATCCGACAGCATTGGTTCGTAACATTTCGGAACTGCTGACCAATAATGGGCTGGCGTATTTTGAGATTCCCAACGCGTTAGCGCCATTGCATGTTTTAAGCGATGGCCATTATCAATTATTCGGTATCACGTTGCTGGATTATCCGAAAGCGGAGGAATATTTTTCGGTTCATTTTCCGAACGTTGGCTATGCAGTTCGCCATTATCTGACCTTCAAGCAATACGAAGCCCTGTTTGCTGCCCATGGCCTGATGATGACATTTATTGATGACAGCGCGGATCAAAATGCAGTCAATACTATTCTGCAACAAGCGGCGGACTTACGAGCGGAAGCAGGGAAAAGGTTGAATAACTTCCCTGCGTTAGTTTCCAATGAGGTAGCCGAGACTTGGCGCAATCATATTGGAAGCGCATTGATCGAATACTTGAATACACTCGAATCAACACCACTGAACACTGAAGACCAACGCCGCGAATTTCTGAGAAGCTATGGATACACTTTCTGGCGTATCGTCGTTCGCAAACAAACACCTGCATAGCTTCTGTAATCTGATTATCAGAAAGCGTTTTTATCCCAGACCTAAGCTCTTGCTAGTGTAATCACATCCCATCGAGATGCGCTGGATCTGGTTTTCTTGCGTCTTGCCCCTGCTATCTGCCGTGAGCTATCTCACGTTGACCTGCGCGCTGCCGACATTCGAATTGGCGTCGAATGCTCTGAACGCGACGACGTGTGATCGGGAATCCGGCAAGGTCACCTTCACCAAAAACTCTTCCCGTTTGGAATCAGCAATTCCGTCTGCCGGAAAGACCGTTTTCCACGAGCCGCCATCAAGCTGATATTCGGCGCGCTTGATGATCGAAGTCGTATCGCTGGCGCGGAATGTCACTTCCACATTCAGCCCGGAAACGCGGGGCGCATCGGCAGTTACCGCTGGCGAAGTGTTATCCACATCAACCGACTCGGTTTCCAGTTCATCGCTCAAGGCCATGTTGGCAGGATTTGACGGCGCATCGGTTGCCACAACTTTGAAAACATAGCGGCCATCAGGCAAAGCGTTCGCATCAACCGTGAAGTAGTTATCGCGGAAGTTCAGCTTCAGCGGATAAAACTCCGTCGAATTGGCCGTGCGGTAATAAATGGAATACTCCACCGAATCGCTATTGCGATCTTCCGTCTGCCATTGCATGGAAATCGCGCCGCGCTGCGCAACTCTGCGTGGGGGCATAACCATCACTGGCGCGCCGCCTTCGCCGCCACCTGCATCGCCTCCTGCACCGTCAACAATCGGCTGCGGCAAAGCCACCAACGCAAATCCCGATGGAAGAAAGTTCAGCGAAGTAATTTTGGGCGCTACGTTGCGCGGCAAGTAAGAAACCGTCACTTCGCGCAATTTGGGTTCAACTGCTCCGGCGCGTTTCAGTTTCGCGCGCCATTGAATAAACCGGGCCGCAGGACTTTTGATCGCATCACCTTCGGAATTTGTGATTGCCGCCGACCAATCGCTCCAGGTGGAATCCGGCGTAGCCGTGTTTCCGCTGCGAGTCTGCAACTCAATCGGGCCTTCGCCAATCCAGGAAATTCGGCCCCAGGCTGCGGTCGTGGAGGCTTCGCGGATGGCGGAAGTGTAAGTGCCAATCGTGGCGCTTTCAGCATTCAGTTTGAAAAGCTTGCCCAGGTTCGACGCCGCAACGTAAGTCTGATTGCCAGCCTTCACAAACCGCGACGTTTGCGCTTCGGAAGATTGCGCCAACAGCGACGGCTTTTGGCCGGGAGCGATTCCAAAAATCCTTCCTTTCTGTCCCGTTCCAATCATTGCCCGGCCATTTGCATCCATGGCAATGGCAAATGCGACGGCGTCTTTTGAATCCCACAACGTGTCCGCCGCGCCGTTGGCGTCCAGACGATACAGCGCGCTTTTGCTGGTGGCTCCGCTGCTGGTGGAAGATGAAGATGAGGAAGCCGGCGTGCTGGACGAAGCGCCTGAATCAAGCACCTGAACATCGCTGATTGTGATTGTTACTCCGCCACCATCATCAATTACCTGCGGTGGCGTGACGCCGGACGAAGCCGACGAGGCATTCGATCCGCCGCTGCCAGCCGAGTCAGCCAATGCAAGGGCATAAATTTCCCCTTTGCCGCCAATGGCCAAGTCGCGAATTTCCCGTTGCGCCGAATCAAACAGCGTGAACGCTTTGCCTTCGGGCGAAATCCGCAACACCATTCCGCCCGGATCGGTTCCGGCAATGATGTTTCCGGCGGCATCCACTTTCAGCACCGTGATGTTGGTTTGCGTTGTGTTGACCAGTGGAGCGCCCGTGCCATCGGCGTTGACCCGGTAAATGATGCCTTTGTCGCCCGTGCCAATCAGCAAGCGGCCTTGCAGGTCGAACGCCAACGACCAGATGTATTTTGTCTTCGGTTCGAAAAACACTTTGGCTTCGCCGCTGGGCGTAATGCGATAGACCTTTCCGTCCGGCGAAGTTCCGGCGTAGATGTTTCCCCCGGCATCTATTGCCAGCGCCATCACATCCAGTTCGGAAGTTTTATACAGCAGAGCGCCTTTGCCGCTGGCGTCCACCTTGAACACGCGACCTTCGTGGCCTGTTCCCAGATACACGTTGCCGGATTTGTCCGCCACCGCCGACCAGACATACGCCTGTTTGGTGTCGAACACTTCGGTCAGCGCCGGAGCCAGCGTGATTGTTCCGCTATCCGCGATGGAAACTCCGTCGGCATCACCTTTTTCGACTTCGGCGCGTGTGTTGACGCGCCAAAAAACCGGGCCGCTGGCTGAAACTGTAAAGATGAACGTTGAAATAAGGGAAAGAGTAAGAAGGGATAAAAAAGTTTTTCGCATTCTGATTTGAATCCTGATTTGAAATTCAGTACAGGGAGCGGTAGCGACTTGGTTGCTTTCAAGCTAGAGAGTTCACCAAGCAACCAGATCGCTACCGCTCCCTGTACCATAACACCACGCGGAAGATTACTGATTGACTACAGTAACGGTCAGCGTTCGCTGCCCGGAAATGACGAACTCAGCCGCGGGCAGTTCTTTTTCAAAAATTGTCGCGGAGGATGTTTTGACGTAACCGCCCACGGTTCTTTCAGAGCCAAGCGTCGCCAATACCGATGGCGGCAAGCTGGGCAATTCTTCGTTGTTGATGACTGCGCCGGATTCGCCACGGGTGAGTTTGACGTACAGACGGTCAGCTTTGCGAACTTTATTCAGTTCACGGACCAGATGGCTCAGCGATTTCGGCGAAAATCCACCGCGCGGTTCCATGGCCTGAATCGAAGCGCCATCGCCGACAACGATTTGCAATGGGCCGAGCGGCGCATCGGCAGGAATTTCCACCGGGATGCGTTCGACGTATTCGCTGCCGCTTTCGGTGCGGGCAAACGCCTGGATTTCGATCTTGTCGCCCGGGCGAACTTCCGAACGATTGATCCACAGCCGATCAAGCTGGCCTGTGCTGCGCGCATCGCGCGAAGTAATGTCAAAGCTGATTTTTTCCAACTGCACATCGCCAAACCCGCTGTTGAGCAAGGTACTGATCGGTCTGGACAGCGCGAACGCCGCGGCCAAAGGCGCATTCATCGAAACCGACAAGCGGTTTTCAAAGCTGATGTCCGGCTGGTTTTTCAGCTTGATGCTGCTATTGATTTGCAGCGTCGAATCGCCGATGGCGCGTTCGGTCGAAGAGATGGTCGAAATAATCGTCATCTGCATCAGAATCGGCGTCAAAAACCGGTCGGAAACAACATCGAAATTGTACGTTTGTTGTTTGCCCAGGCTGGTTTTCAGGTTGATGGTGACCGGAATCATCTTCGGCGTTGTTCCGAGTTCGCCATAAATTCCTGTTGAACGGTCGCCGCTGATGGTTCCCACCATTTCAGTCGGAAAACTGATTTTGAAGGACGTCGCCTGGCTGGACATGACGGTTACAACTTCGCCTTCATGCATTGGGAAGTCGGAAACGCCCAAGCTAAGGAAAGGATGGCCAAACGCATAAATCCGATTGCCGTCACGGTACGTCACTGTTCCAGCCGCCGCCATCGAATAATCTCCGCGAACCAGCGGAACGACAATCGTCGAACCGGGCTTGAGCGTTTCAGCGTTAGCTTTTTTCAGTTGCGAAATCGGCGCAGTGCTTGCAACGCCAGCCACAGGCGAAAATCCCCAGGATTGAAACAGCGGAGCAAATCGCGCCACGACTTCCGGCGAAACGCCGCTGATGGACAACGGAGTGGCAATCGGCATCAAGACCTGTCCAGTTCCCGGTGCAGCAACAGCTTGCGAACCACTCGCACCCGCTTTGCCACTCAGACCTTCAACAAACTCTTTGTATTCGCCTGAATTGGCATTGAAGGAAATTTCTGAAAACGAAACCGGGCGAGGCTGATCGGTTTTCGTTTCGATTTGCCGTTGGTCAAAAACTTTCAGCATTTCACCGATGGGCGTAATTCCGGCGATTGGGTCTTTGGCGAACTGGTAGCCGAAAGCGACGGCTCCCAGCAGCTTGCCGTCAATATAAACCGGCGAACCGCTCATCCCCTGGAACACTCCCATGTGGCTATAATCATCGCCAAGCAATTTTGACAGCACGGCGTTTTGCCCAGGATTTGGGAACCCGGTCAGCACACCCAAAATCTCCAAATCGAATTTTTTGGGTTCGCTACCGCTGACTACTGTATAGCCGACGGCGCGCATTCCGATTTTGACTTTCTCAACCGGAAAAAAATCGCCTTTTGGATCAGATTTCTGGGGAGTTTGGCCAAAGATTGTGAAAGCTAAGCTCGCTGCGAACAGCACAGAAACCACCAATCGCCTCATATCGTTTGTTACCTCTCTAGACGTGATTGCCAAATTGCCGGGATAGCAAGGCGCGGGCAATATACCACAGGCCATTGCAGAATGCGGATTGGGGAGCATCAAGATGAAGAACAACTGCTTTCGGATGGCTTGCAAATTTTATTCGACCAATCCGCAAACCAACTCTTCTTATTCCCGCTTCGGCAAGCTGACATTGCCAAGAATAGACTGACGTTCTCACATTCACAGGAGGGACTTATGCCGATCACGAGGCTTGGAAAAGCTCCCGGCGGAGCTTCAACCAGCAGACGAAAACGATTTGTTTCGCTGACGATTTTGACCCTGGCCGCAGCCTTTGCGCTGAATCAATTCGGAGGATTCAGGTCTTTCGCCGCACTAATTGACGGCCAGGACGATCCGAAAACCTATCCCAAAATTTCCGGCAGCGATTGCGGTTATCTGCAAAACCCTGACGGATTCCGCAGCGCCGTCGCCCAGCATCGGGAAATGGTTTCAGAAACCACAACGGCAGTCGCTGCCGCGCTGAACGACACCGGCGCTGAACTGGTGCCGCCGCAAAGCATCCCGCGCAAAAACTTCATAGACAACATCATTTTCGACCGAATGCAGCGCGACAATGTGCAATCGGCTTCGATTTCATCCGACGAAGAATTCGTCCGGCGCGTGTATCTGGACATCACAGGCCGCATTCCTTCTGCGGCAGAAGTGACGGCTTTTCTGGCCGACACCAGCGCCACAAAGCGCGATGCACTGGTGGACAAGCTGATCGGTTCGCCGGAATACATTGATAAGTGGACGATGTTTTTTGGCGATCTGTACAAAAACAACGCTCGTTCAACCAACGTCAACCGCTTTTCAGGCGGACGCGACGGCTTTTACAACTACATCAAAGACGCCGTCAGCAAAAACAAGCCCTACAACCAAATGGCCAGGGAGATGATTGCCAACGACGGCGACAACTTCGTGCAAGGCGAAGTCAACTTTATCGTCGGCGGCACGGTTCCGATGGGACCAGCGCAGGACACAATGGACGGCACAGCCGTTGAAGTGTCGCGCGCATTTTTGGGGATCAACGCGACAGACTGTTTGCTCTGCCACGACGGAGCCGGTCACCTGGACTCTGTCAATCTGTGGGGATCGCAAAAAACGCGGCTTGACGCCTGGGGAATGTCGGCATTTTTTGCGCGCACACGCCGTCAACGGCAAGTGCTGTCGCAACAACCCAATTACGTCAAATTCCTGGTTTCGGAAGCCGCTGCCGGTGAATATCAACTCAACACAACCACCGGCAATCGCCAGGTTCGGGAACCGATCAGCGGCCAAAGCAACGTCGCTCCCAAATACTTTCTGGGTGCTGGCGGCGGAGTCAATGCTGGCGAAAATCGCCGTCAGGCAATCGCTCGTCTGGTCGTTGCCGACAAACAATTTGCTCGCGCGGCGGTCAATTACATCTGGGAAAAACTGATGGTCGAAGCCCTGGTTTCGCCGTCGAATGCCTTTGATCCTGCCAGGCTGGATCCGGCGGTTAGCTTGCCATCCGGCTGGACGCTGCAACCCGCCAACGCTGAACTCTTGAATTCGCTGGCGGATGAATTCATCAAACAGAATTACGACATTCGCAAACTGATTGCGCTGATTGCCAAATCAAACACCTATCAGTTGTCCTCGCAATACTCCGGCACGTGGAGCTTGTCGCTGGTTCCATATTACGCGCGCAAATTCATTCGCCGGATGGACGCCGAAGAAATCCACGATGCGATTCTAAAAGCCACCAACTTCACCGCAACTTACCAAATGCGCGATTCGCTGAACCAAAACACTTTCACGGTGAATTGGGCGATGCAACTGCCCGATACGCTGGAACCCAGAACCAATCCGCAGATCGCCAACTTCATGAACTTGTTCATTCGCGGCGACCGCGATGTGAAGCCTCGCTCGCTGGAACCTTCGATTCAGCAATCCTTGGCGCTAATGAACAACACCTTCGTCATGAACAAGATCCACCAAGCCAACGCCGGTTCGGCAGTGGCGACGTTGCTGGCCAACACTGCGCTGACGGATCAGCAGATCGTCACGCAATTGTTCCTGAACACGTTGTCGCGAAACCCGCGTCAGGATGAACTGGACGCCCTGCTGCCGCTGTTCTCTTCTCAAGGCAAGCGACAGGCGACCGAAGGCATTCAGTGGGCGTTACTGAACAAAATGGATTTTATCTTCAACTACTGATCGAGTCAGTACCGCGACCAGTAGGGAGCGGATTTATCAAGAGGTGAACGATGGCGAACAAATTTTATAAAGAATTGAACCACACCAAAGCGCCGAGGGGAATCACGTCTCCGCTGACGGGGCCAACGCTTGGCCGGCGCGACTTTTTCAAACTGGCGAGCGCAGGCGTCGCTGGCGCGTTAGCCACAACCGGAATGACGCGAGAAGCGTTGGCGGCAAGCACAATCAGCGCTGTGGCGCCTGATCTAATCAACAAAGCCCGTTATTGCATCTTCGTGCTGATGACCGGCGCGCCTTCCAGCATGGACACTTTCGATTTGAAAGTCGGTTCGTGGACGCCGTCGGATTTCAATCCAACCAGTTTCAACGGCACGATGTTCCCGCAAGGATTGATGCCGGAACTGGCCAAACAGATGAACCGGTTTGCCATCGTCCGCAGCATGCGCGCTCCGGCATTGGTGCATCCGCTGCAACAAACCTGGGCGCAAATTGCGCGCAGTCCAAGCTCCGCGCTTGGCAAAGTCGCGCCGAACATCGGCAGCGTGGTTTCGCTGGAATTTGAATCGCAACGAGCCGCCAACCAGAAATTGCCCGTGTTCGTTTCGCTGAACACGAACCTGAACATTGTCGGATCGGGGTATTTCAATGGCTTGCACGCGCCATTTGATGTCACGGCAGCGCCAACCGGCTTGGGAAGTTTGGCGAACGCCGATGGGCAGGCCACGTTTGAAGCTCGTTATGCTGCATTGAAATCCATTGATACGCGACTGCGCTCCAATTCGCCGCTCGGCGACGACGCCACGACGATGGGCAGTTTTTACGATCGCGGAAAATCCATGATGTATGACCCGGCGGTGGATGCCGTATTCAAATTCACCACCGAAGAGCAGGTTCGCTACGGTGGAACTTCCACGGTGGGGCAGCAAACCGTCAATGGTAATGGCTTCGGCAATTCCTGCATCGTCGCGCGCAATCTGATCAAAGCCAATTTGGGAACGCGCTTCATTCACGTTCGCCACGACGGCTGGGACCATCACGACGACATTTACGACAAAGCTGATGACACGCGGTTGTATGGCCGTGCCACGGAGTTCGACCTGGGAATGTCCGCCCTGTTGAATGATCTGGCCGCTTCGCCGGGATCAAACGGCGGCACCTTGCTGGATGAAACGCTGGTTGTCTGGATGGGAGAGTTTGGCCGCACGGTTGGCGCATTGACCGGTCAAAATGGCCGCGATCATTACTTCCAGCACTTCGCTTGCTTCGCCGGAGCGGGCGTTGCGGGCGGCAAAGTTCTGGGCACAACCAGCGCCGATGGCGGATTCATCACCGAACCCGGCTGGTCTGCGGGTCGACCGGCGCAATACGAAGACGTTGCCGCAACCATCTATTCGGCGATGGGAATTGATTACACAAAAATCCTGAACGACGATCCGTTCGGACGCGGATTCGAATACGTTCCCTTTGCCGCACAAGGCCTGTGGCAACCGATCAACGATCTGTTTGCCCGCAGCGGAACGGCTCCGTCACGCGGCCCGCTTTCGCCACGCGACGCCGGTCGCCGCATCGGGTAACATCAGTACGACAGTACTGTTATAGACCAATATCAAAACGCGCAGCTTCTCGATTGAGAGGCTGCGCGTTTTCTTTTCATTGTATTTTTGGAGTTGTCCCTTTCCGAAGCTCCGAAGGAGCAAAAGATATTAGCCCCGTGCGAAGCGCGGGGTAGAAGCCGCAAATTTGTCCAAGCCCCGGCAGGGGCGACAGACCTTGCTGAGTTTTCCCTCCGCCGTCTCTGCTGTAACATACCCACTGATTTCACCTACTCGAATCCAACGGAGATCGCTCAATGAAAAAATATTTCCTTCAACTGATGCTCGGCTTATGCCTGAGCGCGTTTGCTTCCATAACTTTCGCTCAAGCCCCAGGCTTTGCCGATCCCGTGATTGGCCGATGGGACATCACCGTCCAAGCCGCTGACGGCACGACTTACCCTTCCTGGCTG
>CAYLJQ010000194.1:0-10448 GCA_964383955.1 uncultured Heliomicrobium sp.
GGCATTTTCGCGGACTTCGGTGATTTCGACGGTCGCTTTGGAATCCAGGCCAAATTCAGCCAAGCCTTCTTCTTCGGCGGTGTCGCCAGCGGCTTGCGCGCCTTCGCGTTCGACCTTGTGAACAGTGAATTTGTCACCGGCTTTGATGCCGTGGCGCGTTCCCAGATTGATGTAAATGGTTTGGTTATCTTCGGCCACGCGCAGCACGCGGCCACGCTTCAAAAAGAACGCGGCCAATTTGGCGGATAGCCGATCCACGGCTTTCGACACCAAATCTTCGTATACGTTTTTGGCCCCGCCGCGTGTGTCGGTCTTAAAGCGTTTTTCGCTGATCGTCACTTTGTCGCTGAACAGAATGGCGCGTGTTACGGGATCAACTGCCGAAGCGCCAAGCTCAACCGTGTAGGTGATTTCGATGCGAGCAAACTGATCGCGTTCGACGGCTCCTGCGCGCAGCAATTCCGGGAAGACATACGCGTCCGGTGGTTCAGCCAGGTTGCCGGGAAGCTGACGATTGAAGCCGCCTTTTTTGGAATCGGCAATCAGCTTGGTCAGTTGTTCGACCTGTTCGTCGTCCAGCGTGACGATCTGTTTGAAGCCTTTGCTGTTGTCCAGCGCGATGCGTAAGCTGCTGGCCAACGCTTTGGCGTCGCCTTTGTATTCGGCATCTGTGGCCGTGCTGAGCCGGAAGTACCGCACGCCAAGCGTCGGAGATTCCGGCAGCGTTTGCGCGTTTGCGCTTGCCGTCACCAACGCTAGCAGCGCGACGGCAAGCAATAGGGAAAGATATTTGTGCATAGATTTACGCCTGATTTCGGTTTACCAGTCTGTCGGAATTGAATCTTCGTCTGTGGCGACGGTAGGTTGGAATTTGGGATCGGTCAGGTCAACACCGCCGATTTTGGCCAGATGGTTGGCGACGGAACTCAAGGTTGCCAGATGCGCCGGGCCTTCGGAAATGATTTCTCCCAGACTCTTCATTCCGTCGTTGAGCTTTTTGGGTTGCGTCGAAATCAGATTGGTTGGGCTGTTTTTGGTGTTGGCGGCGGCGGATTCTGCGCGCGGTTTGACGTCTTTTGCGGTTTCGATGGCAATCTGTTCCTGCTTGGCAGCGCCGTACAGCAGCTTGGCCAGCTTGCCGTAATTTTCCTTGTCCTGTTTGCTCAATTCTTTTTCACGAGCTTCTTTGTCGGCAATTTCCTGATCCACCATCGCGCGTTTTTCGGCGCGTTGTTGTTCATCCGCTTGAACCTGCTTTTCTACTTTTTCCGAAGTCTTTTCGTCGTATTTTCCGCCGTTGGTTTGTTTGCCGAGTTCAGCCAGCAGCTTTTTCTTCTCGGCGATCGAACGATCCAAAGCTTCGATTTCTTTCTGATCTTTTTCAATCTGGCCTTGCGCGCTTTTCTTGGTGGAATTTCTGAGCGCCTGGCGGCGTATCACGTCATCAGCCAGGCTGAGCGTGATGCGGGCATACGCAGACTTCACGCGTGCGCCGTCCATTTGGCTGAGGATGTTGTCAATTTCGCTGCTGCCCCCCATGCCCGGGATTTTCTTTTTGAGTTTGTCAAATTGTGCATACGCCGGGGTCGTTGCCACGAACAAAACAGCAAGCAAGGCAATCCCCTTAAGGATGCGAAGAGATGAATTGGATGTCATACACGGAATCTCCTACGGATAGAATAAAACCTTTGGATAGAGGGGGAATGACAAAAGAGCGGACGGGAGAGGTCGGGTACGAGGCGGGGAGAGTGTAAGTTTTCAGTTTTTTTGTTGCAAGACTGGATTTTATACCCTTGTCGGGGCCGGGTGTTTGGGCAGGCAGGAATCCAGATTCACCGCCACAGAATCTGGATTGAGTACTGTGGCGGTGAACTCGTAGAAAGTGTTGGGTTCAAAACCCTTTGCCTTTGGTGGTCAGTTTTACACGCAACAGCGCCGTGTTGGCCGTGATGTACAAAGTCGAACCGTCGTTGCCGAACGCGCAATTGGCTGTTGGAACTCCGGTGTCGAACGTACCCAACAATTTGCCTTCGGGCGAAAACACATGAAGTCCGCCCGGACCTGTGGCGTAAACGTTGCCGTCTTTATCCACTTTCATTCCATCGGGTAAGCCGGACTTTTTCGCTTTTACCCATTCGGTCGCGTCAAAGAAAACTTTGCCGTTGGCGACAGTTCCATCCGGCTTCACGTCGTAAACCATCCAGATGGCTTTGTCCGGATCGGACGAAGCGACGTACAACTTTTTTTCGTCCGGTGACAGCGCAATGCCATTGGGACGCGTGATTTCTTTGGTCAACAGCGTAATCTTGCCGGTTTTGTCCATCTTATACACGCCGCAATAATCCATTTCGCGCGCCGGATCGTCTACGCCTTTCGGTAAACCGTACGGCGGATCGGTGAAATACAACGAACCGTTGGAGTGATACACCAGATCATTTGGACTGTTGAATCGTTTGCCGTTGTAATTGCTGGCCAGCGCGATAATTTTGCCGTCGGCTTCCAATTTGGCCACGCGACGATCGCCGTGCTGGCACATCACCAGCGTGCCTTGGGCATCGTAGGTCAATCCGTTTGTGCCAGGTTCTTTGCCGGTAAACGGTTCTTTTCCGCTGTAACCTGCCGGATGCAGAAATTGACTGGCAGCTTTGCCTTCCTGCCACTTGATGATTTCATTGCCAGGGATATTGGAAAACAACAGGTAATTTTCCTTCTTGTTCCAGACCGGACCTTCGGTCCAGATGTAGCCTTCGGCCAGCTTTTCGACTTTGGCGTCCGCCGGAACCAGTTTGTCGAATGCCGGGTCAAGCCGCACGATCTTGGTTTCAGGAACTGCGGGCGTTGCAGTCGGGGAAGCCGTCGCCACTTTGGTTTCAGCGACCTTTGCGGGTTGTTCTGCCGGGGTGCAAGCCGCGAATGCGAACGCCGACAAAATCAACGCCGCCGAGGCTAACATGCGTTTAGTCATTTCGATGTCTCCTGTGAAGCTAGTGATGGAAATTGGTGAACTTCGTTTAGCGCGGCATACCATACGAGCCATCACGGTTTGAGTCAATTTCAACAGGCGGCCTATTGCTCTTCGTAATTCCAGGTCAAACCGCCATCCACGTAATAGGTCGAGCCGGTGACGTAATCAGCGTCGTCCGAAGCCAGAAAGACAGCGACGCTGGCGACATCGGCGGTTTGTCCCAGGCGTCTGAGCGGAATCTGGCTGAGCAACGCACCCAGCTTTGCCGAATCGTTCAGCAGTTTCGAATTGATCGGAGTTTCAATGGCGCCGGGCGCAATGTTGTTGACGTTGATGCCCAGGCTGCCGAGTTCGACTGCCAAATTGCGCGTCATCATTTTCACGCCGCCTTTGCTGGCGCAATACGCCGTAAAGTTCGGAAAGGGAAGTTCTTCGTGAACCGAACTGATGTTGACGATTTTGCCTGGGCGTTCTTTTTGCCGAAGATGGCGGACGAATTCCTGCGACGCGAAAAAGACGCCTTTCAAATTCACGTTCAAGACTTTGTCGTAATCTTCTTCAGTGACATCCCAAAACGGCGCGTGCGTTTCCAGCCCCGCGTTGTTGACCAGCACATCCAATCGCCCGAACTTTTCGACGGCTGTGTTCACCAATCGCCGAATGTCTGCGACTTTTCCTAAATCGGCTTGAACGATCAACCCGCGACGGCCTATGGCTTCGATTTCAGCCAAGGCTTCTTCGGCGCCTTGCACGCCACGGTTGTAATTGATGACGACATCCGCGCCTTCTTGCGCAAAACGGATGGCAATGGCGCGGCCAATTCCCTGGCTGCTGCCTGTAACGAGTGCAACTTTGTTTTTCAGCCTCATTCCTTCTCCTTCAAAAGTTTTGGTAGTGATTCTCCGAGCGCAAAGGAAATCCCGGCTTGTTGAAAATTTATTCCGTATTTCGGGCGCTTTTTTCACAACCAACACTAAATTCCAAAATGGAATGACCAGAAAATTTCTTCTACTTCGGCGCAACAAAAAAATCTTCGTTGCCGTAATACGCTGCCAGTTTCGCGCGGTAACAGAAAGAAAACTTGAGAAGACTTGAGAAGAAGAGAGGAGTTTTTTGATGAAAGCAAAATTCAACGCAAAGTATGCAATCTTTTCTGTGGTTGCGATCATGCTGGTGTACGTTCTGTTCCATAACGAACGCTTTGTCGTTCAACCGGATCACCCGGTCTGGCAACATTACGAACCGTTCAAATGGTGGTTGCTGCCGCATGCCATTGCGGGCGCGTTTGTTCTTCTGCTTGCGCCGCTGCAATTTTCCGACAGCTTGCGCCGCAGATTTGCCGGGCTGCATCGGGTGTTGGGGCGGCTGTACGTTGTTGGAGCGTTCGTTCTTGCACCGCTCGGCGCTTACATTCAGTACCTGGAAGAGCGTCAGGGGTTTCCCCGTTCCTTCACAATTTTGGGTGTAATTGATGCGGTGATGCTGTTTGGCACAACGCTGATTGCCTTGATTTTCGCCATCAAGCGAAAGATCGCTCAGCATCGCCAATGGATGATTCGCAGTTTCGCTGTAGCATTGGTCTTTGTGGAAGTGCGTTTTATTCTGGGCGTCACGGGTTGGGAAACCCTGGGCGTTGAAATTGTGCAGGCTGTGATCTGGTCGTGTTTGGCGATGTCATTGCTGTTTGCGGACATCATCAATCACTGGATGGAAATTCGCGGGGCGGTGAAAACACAAGTTAAGTTGCCCGTTCCTGCGAAACAGGAAGTGCTAAGCGGCGCTGTTGAGTCCGCCTAGCGGGCAAAGCATAAGCGTAATTTTTTGAGTTCCCTTGTTCCATTTCCCGCAACTGGCTGAACCAGGCTGACGGGAAAGGACAAGGGATTTTGCTTTTCCCCGCGCCAGTTTCATTCACTGTTATGCTTTGGTGCCTGTGTGGATGGCATCGAGAAACGTTTGGGCTATACTTCGCCGGCAGCCAAAACGACTGTTTAGAATTCGATACCATTCAGCTAAAGGAGCAAGTTATGCAGCCAAAATGTATCGCCGGTTTTTCGATGATCCTGTTGGCCGGTGCCGCTTTATTGTTCATGCCAAGCCGTGCGTTCGCGCAATCCGCCAAGCCAGCCAAACAAACTCAGGAAGAGTTTGTGGCAGAAGTTCGGGCAAATTTTCAGCAAGGGAAATTCGCCGAGCTGAACGCCATCGCAGATCAAGTCAGAGAGAGCAAAGAGCGGTTCCCCGGAGCCGACTGGAAGCTGTTTGTGTTTTATCAATCACTGGCCTTTCCGAATCCCGGAGCTTCGTCGCCCGACAAACAATGGACAACACATCTGGGCCATTTGGAAAAATGGGTGAAAGAATCGCCAAGGTCTCAGACGGCGCGCATTGCGCTGGCCAACGCCTGGGTGGAATACGCCAAACTGGCGCGGACTTCGGATCGCGACTGGCGCGAATTCGACAAGGATGTCGGCGGCAAGGAATATCAGAAGCGGTTGAAGCAGGCGCACATCGCGCTGGATTTCGACACAAAGATTTTTTTCGTCAATCTGGCCAAAGAAGCCAAAGGCGAAATCCGCAGAGATCCGGGGGCCAAACTTCCGTCGCTTTGCCCGCATTTTTACTTCGTCAAACTGGCTATGGAGCAGGGAAGAGCGTTCGACGATTGGACGCGATACAACGACATTTTTGCCAGTGCCATAGCCTTGGAGCCGAACTATTACTACTTTTATCAAACCAAGGCGCTGGACCTGATGGTTCAAAACCAGGGCGTCAAAGGCCAATGGGAAGCGTTTGCCGAAAACTCCATCAAGTCTGTTGGGGGCGCTGAAGGCGATATTACCTATTACATGATCGTTTCCTTTGTTCGCCCGCGATACATCACGCAGGATGGCCACGGAGATTTTTTTCGCGACAACAACATCTGGGGACAGAAAATCTGGGACGGGTACAAAGAGATCGAAGCCAAATACGGAACCAACAAGTTCCGGTTGAATGAAATGGCGTTGCTGGCGGCAAAAGCGCAACAATTTGCAGTTGCAAAAATTCTGTTTGAACGAATTGGAGACGAATGGGACGAACGGGTCTGGGGAACTCGCACCGCTTTTGAAGGCTACAGGAACGTGGCCAAAGCCAAAGCGCCGACTCCGGCAACCAAGCTGAAAAGTGATTTGACGAGCCTGAAAGCCCGATTGTCTTCCCCGCAAGCGGTGTATCCGAAAAGCCAGGGTGTCGTGATTGAAGCAGTGGTTGAATATCCTTCGACAGCTTCCGACGCCAGCAGCGCGTATGAAGTCGAACTGGCAGCCTTCTCGCTGGCGCTTTCCGATCCCAAAAAGCGCTCTGCGGAAACAACGTTGCTGCCGCAAACCGATAACAGCCCATCCGTCAAACTTATCAAATCCGGCGGCTCCATCAATCTGACGTATAAAATCAACTTCGCTTTGGCGGCGGGCGATTACAAAGTCAAAATGAAGTCAGTCACTTCCAACGAATTGACGATCAGGATTGGCGGCGCGGCAAAACGTTGACACGCGCCGTGTCAGTACCGCGCGCGTTAGCAAGCGGCGCTGTTGGTGTTCGCTCCATACCGGTCGCGGTACTGATCCTGTGATTTAGTTTTTGGCCATCTCTTTAGGCCTGACACCGGCAACATTTAGCCGCATTTTGTACAGTCCGCTGCGAGCGCAAAGGTACAGCGTTTTGCCGTCTTCATCTCCCCAAGCCATGTTGTGAACATGTTTCGGCGCGATGATTGTTCCCAGATGTTTCCCCTCAGCCGAAAGCACCCACACCCCGCCGGGACCGGAAACGTATAGATTGCCACTTTGATCTACCTTGATGCCGTCGATCGCGTCTTCGCCCGGAGCCGATGTCATATCGAAAAACAACTTGCCGTTTCTGACTGTGCCTTCCGCCGTCAGTTCGTAGCGCATCACGACTTTTTTCTTGTCGTCCCAGTTGCCGACGTACAAGTATTTTTCGTCTGGAGAAAGCGCGATGCCGTTTGGCCCTGAAAGCTCTTTGGTCAGCAATTGCAGCTTGCCCCGGCGCAGAGAGAAGACGCCGCTGAACGCAAGCTCTTTGCGCGGATCGTCACCGAACTTCGGCAAGCCGAACGGCGGATCGGTGAAAAACAAGGTTCCATCAGAACTGTAAACCAGATCGTTCGGGCTGTTCAGCCGCTTGCCTTCGAACTTGTCGGCCAAGACAGTTTCGCCGCCGTATTTTTCGACCAATAGGACTCTGCGATTGCCGTGCTGGTTGATTGTCAGTTGGCCGTGACTGTCCAACGTCAATCCGTTCGATCCCGGTTGACCGTATTCGGCAATATCCGCGCCGCTGTAACCGCTCTGTTTTTTGAAGACTTCCAGCTTTCCCGCTTCGTTTCCGTTCGGCGTGAGCTTCCAAATCACGTTGCTGTTCGGATCACTGAACAGCAAATGGGCTTTGGTCATTTGATCGCCCGCAACCCAAACAGGCCCTTCGGTAAATTTGAAGCCTTCAGCCAATTTGAAGATCTTTGGGTTCGGACCAACGATGGCGTCCATTGCCGGGTCGTTTTTGATAATCTGAACATTGACCTCGCTGGGAACCAAGGCCAGCGGAACGTCCGACCCGCGATAAAAATCCAGCCTGGCTTCGCGCACCCAAATGAAATTTGTAGGCGGATTGGAAATCGGCCCGTTGATGCCGAAAATTGCCAGTTGAATTTGCTGACCCGGTTTGACGTTGCGACCGACGATCAACCGGTTCGGAGCGTTCCAGCCGCCAACAACCGAGCCACCCATTTGCCCTAGATAACGCGTCAGTTCCCCATCAACCCAAACTTCGGCGTAATCGTCCAGCGCGGTTTGAAACACAACAGTTGAACCCGTCGGATCGAAATCGCCGACGCGTTCAGGAACCGTCAGCTTGATGCGATACCAGTTGAAACAAAGCCGCCCGGTCGAGCGGCGCGCTTCCAGCGATGAAGCCGGAATTGCCTCCCACTTGGAATCATCGAAATCCGCCGGGCCAGCTTTGGGCGTGTAATCGTATGTCCGGTTCGCAGCGCCAGTGGGTTGTTTGTCCGCGTCGGGAGATTTGAAATCCACTTCGATGATTTTGGTGTCGCTGTACCGCCACTGGCCTTTGACCAGTTTCGCGCCTTCGTCCGTGGCCAGATTGATCGTCGCATCAGGCTTAGCGGTGGGGACGACTTCTTGCCCGCTGGCCAGCGCCGCCAACACACCAACAATCAGCGCTGCCAGCAAGCCCAACCGTGTTTTTGAAAACCTGCAGTTCATACCTTCCTCCTTAACTCTATTTTTCTCCCACGAAGACACGCGAAGTTTCACGAAGAGATTGGAAGTTCTCTTTTATGCCTTTGTGTTTTCTTCGTGTGTCTTCGTGGGAGAATGTTTTTCTTTCAGGCTTATCGCGCCTTCACAACGTAGTAATTGATCGGCCCTGGAACTTCCTTGAACCAATGCGGAGTGCCAGCGGGAACGATAATCACGTCGCCTTTGCTGATGGTGCGGGTTTCACCGCCTTTGACGTCGGTGCCGCGAATTTCGCCAGGAGCAATGACTTTGCCGCCGATGACTTCGCCCCCTGTGACCAACGTCGCAGACCCTTCAAGCACATAAATGATGTCGGCATCTTGTTCGTGAACTTCGACTGCGCCTGCTTTGTCGCGGTGGCTGGCGTGAACCATGTATTTGTCGCTGTTGTCGAACAAGACTGCGCCTTTGACAAAAGACGCATCCACTTTTGCGCGCTCGAAATAGCTGACCGATGCTTTGCCAGCTTCTGGATTGGTCAGCGCGTTTGCTCCGGCAACGGCGAGTTCCTGGTCTTGCGCGGCGCTTGCGGCTCCGCTAACGCCGATGGCTCCGATGATCTGGCCATCAAGCAGAATCGGCACGCCACCTTGTAGCGGTGTAAAGAACGAATCTGGCAGAGCTGTCATCGCCGTGCGGCCTTTGTTGATGATTTCTTCAAAGGTCTTGGTTTCGCGTTTGAACAGCGCAGCCGTGCGCGCTTTGCCGATGGAAATCTGCGAACCGGCGACAAAGGTTCCGTCCAGCCGCTCCAGTGCCAGCAAATTGCCGCCATCGTCCACCACGGCGATTGCCGCACCCGGTGCCTTGAGCTTTGCGGCTTCGGCTTTGGTGACTTCCAAAACGCGCTTAGCGCCTTCCAGCGTCAGCATTTTCTTTTCCGCCACCTGCGCCTGGGCTATCACGGTTAAAGCGAACAACAAGCTGGCGGCAAACAAACTTTTCAATATGGTTCTCATCGTTTTTCTCCCTCCTCGAAAAAAAGAAGCCACAGTTCGCCACCGCTGTAGCGCCGCATGGATGCTGAGAGGAGACCTGATTTTCAGCATTCCTGCGGTCTTCAGCGGTGAGCGTTGTGGCTATTCAATAAATCGTTTGTATGAAGTTGTGGACAGCGTTTACATCTTGGCCATTGCGCCATCGGGCGTGATTGTCACTTTGAACAGTTCGCCGTTTTTGGTGAAGAAGGCCGACGTTTTGGCGGCGTGAACTCTGCCATTTTCGGCTTCGCCAGCATTTGGATCTTTCTGGCGCGGGCCTTGGTTCGGGCCAACGCCTGGTTCTTCGTCCTTTTCGGTTCCGGCGTCGAACAGCATGAATTCGTTGGTGATGTCGCCGCTCAGTGGTTTGCCATTGTTGAACAGATCAATGCCCTGGCGTTTCGGCGCGTAAAACCAGTCGTTCGATTGACCAAACATTGTCAACAGTGACAACCGCATTCCGGGTTCGGCGTTGAAGCTGAATTCATACGCGCCACCAGGACCAATTGGACCCGGCCCATTGCTATTCGCCGGAGTGTTAAATACGCCGTGCAGCATGATCCCATCGGCTTCGTTGTGCCCGCGCGCTTCCAGACTTTTGACTAATTCGCCGGGGTTTCCGGTTTCGGCCAGCGGTTCCAGGCCGCCGTTGGCGACAACGCCTTCGCGATACAGGCGAACTTCGCGTTTGTGCAGCACCCACAGGCCGGGCGATAGCGCAAAAGGCCACTTGGTTCCGTCTTTGGCGACCTGGCCGTCGGCGCTGGAAACGTTCTCAATACGAACTGTGAATTTCGTGCTTTTGCCCATCATGTGATCCTGCGCCAGCGCGGCGACTGAAAAAGCAGCCAGAGCAAACAAGCTCAAAAAAATCGTGCGTTTTAACAACATGGTTATCTCCCTCCTCAAGGAAAAGCAGAGTTCGTGACTCTGGATTGTTATTGTGAACAGTTGTTGAAGTTGCATTTGAAAATGCAACGTTTGTTGTTGTGATGGTGCAGCTTGGCGCACAGCACATTGCCAACGCCTTTCAGCCGCAAGTACGTTTCCGCCGCCAACAGCATTCCCAGCGGCGGAGCCGTGAAGTAAATCCAAAGAGCATTCCAGGTTTGGGCCGAAAACGCCGACCCAAATGTGCGCGCCGGGTTCATGCTCATCCCGGAAATCGGAGCTTCCAGG
>CAYLJQ010000195.1:0-10447 GCA_964383955.1 uncultured Heliomicrobium sp.
GATGAAAATATTGGCTTTTATTCTGAAAACGAATTTGATCTGGGAATGCTGAAGCAGGCGGCGCAAGAAGAAGGAGGGGAGCTGCTGGAACTTGGGCGCTCTTGCATTGCGGAAACGCACCGTTCGTTTGCCACAATCAACCTGCTATGGAATGCAATTACACGTTACGCGATTGAGCGGAAAGTCACGCATTTGCTCGGCTGCGGCAGTTTGCATCTCTCTGACACCCTGGAAGTGCAACAGGTTTACTCTTATCTGCGGGCAAAGCATTTCGCAGCGGAAAAATATCGCGTTCATCCGCTGGAAGGATGCCGAATGCCTTTGAGTTATGAAGCTGAACCACAAATGGATTCGCGCGCGGCAATGAAAAAACTTTCGCCGATTCTGAAGGGGTATTTACGAACCGGAGCGGTGATTTGCGGCGCTCCGGCTTATGACGAAGAGTTTGGCACAGCCGATGTGCTGGTGTTGATGGAAATGGCCAATCTGGCGGATCGCTACCGTCAACATTATGCCGTGGAGGGAACCCATTGAGATCCACATTCACTCACAGGAAAACGCCGAATCGCGAAGCTGACGCTCCTGATTCATCCGCCAACCTGAACTCTCCGGCTCAACCGAAATCCATAACATCCAGCAATGAGAATGATTGGATGGCGGATTTCGTTGTTGGCGCGTTGCTGTATTCGCTGCTTGATTCAAGGAAGGGCGAAGCCATCAGAGGGTTGTTGCCGGACGGCGAGCACAAATGAAAGCCTGGGAGAAAATATGGCAAGAAGAAATGAAAACGAATGCGCGTACTGCGCTGTGGAATTGGAACTTGAGCAAGCATTCGTCGGAAAGGATTGGAAAATTTACTGTTCAGCGAATTGCCTTGAACTGGGCGAAAAGCTTTCGATTCGCGAGATGGAACAGTTGATGAAAGTCATGGTGCCAAGCCGTCATCATTATTTTTCTGCGGATCTTGATCAGGCTGCCAGAACAGATGTTCTTAGATACAAACGAGTCTTTACTTTGAATTAACGTGAGCCTGAGCCGGATTTAACTTCATTCTTACTTCGATTTAACCGTTCATTGTTAGATTGCCTGCCTACAGCAATAAAACCATAAACGCAGAAAAGTAATTTCAGGGCGCATCGCTTTCGATGTGTGACTCTTGGTGAATTCGCCAAGACTCGGAGGGAGTTCGCTTGCCGAATTCGTTTCGACCAACTAACAGGAGAATTTATGAAACCGAAAATTAATAGCCGCAGCCTGTTCGCAAATTTGCGAACAAATTCGTTTTGGCTGCTGCTGATTCTGGGAATCACTTTTACGCCCAATGCTTTGGCTCAATCCGGTCCGAACGGCAGTTTGAGCGGCAAAATCGAAGACCCAAGCGGCGCGGCTGTCGCGGGTGCGAAAGTTACTGCCGTTAGCGTTGACACTGGTTTGTCGCGCACGGCGACGGCTGATGCCGAAGGCCGCTGGACACTCAACGTGCTGCCTACCGGAAATTATAAAGTCACTTTTGAAGCTACGGGTTTCAAGAAAGCCGTCGCTAATGCGGCCGTTGAAGCCGCTGTCCCACGCGTGCTCGAAATCAAGCTGGAAGTCGGCGAAGTGACAATTGAGGTGCAAATCACCGATGCCGCGCCGCTTGCTACGCCAACGACATCCACCACTTCCCGGCAGTTGAGCGGTCAAGACCTGGTGCAAGTGCCAACCTCGACGCGCAGCTTCACGCATCTGCTCTCAGCCGAAGCCGGCGTCAGTTCCGATCTGCCGCCGGTTTTGACCAACGGCAACGGCAACATCTCGCCTTCGGTCAACGGCACGCGCACCACCAGCACCAGCCTCTCATTCAACGGCATTGACGCGACCAACATCACATCTAATGAAGGTTCGCTGACAAACAACATCGCGCCCGCACCCGAAACGCTGTCTGAGGTCAAGCTGCAAACCAGTTTGTATGACGCTTCGACCGGTCGCTCGGGCGGCGGCAATTTCCAGCTTGTCACCAAAGGCGGCGGCAACACATTCAACGGTTCAGCTTACTACTATCTGCAAAATGAAAAACTGAATGCTAACGACTTTTTCTTCAAGAAAGACGGCATTGACCGCCCGCGCGCACGCCGCAACGAAGGCGGATTCACCATTGGCGGCCCGGCGATCAAAGATAAGTTTTTCTTCTTCGGCGGTTATCAACGCACTCAGGCGAGCACGGCTTTTGTGCCAACGGCCAGCAGTATTTCGGTCACGCCGCAGGCGCTGCAATTGATCAATGGTGCGCGGACGAAAGAAAATGTCTTCGCCGCTTTCAGCCAGTTGAATCCGGGCATCACGGCTTCGATTCCAAATGCGGCGGCGATTTCTGATGTCGCGATCCGATTGTTGAATATCAAAAATCCGGCGACCGGCGATTTCTTTATTCCAGCGCCGCGCGCGGGCGGCGTGGTTGTTGGTCGGGACGGAAACGTGGCTGGCAATACCGGCGGCAATCCGTATATCCGCCAGCGCAACGTTTTCCCAGCGGACTTCAAACAGGATCAATTCACCGTCCGGCTTGACGGACGCATCAGCGCGAAGAACACGCTGACGGGCAACTTCTTCCTGTCAAACTTTCCCGGGTTCGATCCGTTCCCCGATCCGGGCAGTTTGGTCTCGCCCGTGACATTGAAACGAAACGATCGCAACCGCACGTTCGCGCTGTCCGACATTCATGTCTTCACCGACAAACTGATTAACGAAGCGCGCTTCGGCTTCTTCTTTCTCAACAACACACGCGTGCTTGATGATCCGTTCCTGGGCATCACGAACGAATCGGTCGGCATTCCCAATCCGGCGACTTTTTACGATCAAGGGCCCGGCACGCTGCGCCTTGGACATTATGTTGGGCGCCCGGGCACTCTGCTGGAACGCTTCTCGTTCGGCGGTCCGAACGATACTTTCAATCGCCGCGAACAGAAAACCTATAGCTTTGCCGACAACGTCACCTACAACCTCAACCGCCACTCCCTGCGCTTCGGGGGTGAATATAAGAGCCACGCTTTCGACAGCGCCCTGCCGGAAGAGCAGGCGACCGAGTTTGAAAAGTACGACAACTTCACCCAGCTTCTGCGCGGTGTAGCGACCGAAGCCGACACGCAGTTCGGCATCACCGAAAAACGGTTCCGTTTCCGCGACCTGAGCGCTTACATCGCCGACGATTTCAAACTCAGCCAGAAGCTAACCTTGAACATCGGCCTGCGCTGGGAATGGTTTGGCTGGCCGGAAGAAAGGAACGGCTTCATCGGGAATTTTGATCCCTCGCTGGTGACGAATTCCAATAATCCGTTGGCTGGCTTCATCGTACCCAGCAACGTTGATCCGACCGGCTTTTCGGCGATTGACACGGCGGTGGCGGCGACTGCCAAAGCCGATACCAAGCACACGCTCAACGGACAAGACCTCAACAATTTCGCGCCGCGCATCGGCTTCGCCTTCTCGCCGCTGGCCAGCAACCGGCTGGTGATTCGCGGCGGTTATGGCATCTTCTTTGACCGTCCCAGCGCGGCGTTCATCAACACGATCTTCTCGAATTATCCCTTCCTGCGCGAAGAGGAAGTGACCTTCCCGGCCAGCAACGTGCCGCTGACGACTGCCTGGTCGCAGCAAGACCCGAACTTTCCCTTTAACCGGTACCTGCCCAATCGCCTTGTCCGAACGGCGGGCGCGAACGGTACTTACCAACTGCGCGACGGCACGAACGTGACCAGGGGCGCGGACGGTACGCTCAACCCGATTGATCCGACCACGGGCCTGCCAACTCTGGGCAATATTGCCGAGACGTTTGAATTCCGCGCGGTGGATCGCAACCTGAAGACGCCTTACGTTCAGCAGTGGAACCTGGGCGCGCAGTTCGAACTCACCAAGGATTTGCTGATCGAAGCGCGCTACATCGGAAGCCGTGGCACGAAGTTGTTGCAGGCCGCGTCATTCACGCAGGGCTACGACCTGAACGATCCGAACGTGCCGGACTCTATCTTCGAGCGATTCAATCAGGCTTATGTTGCGGCAGGCAATCCGAACGGTGCGCTCAACGCGGGCGCAACGGCGCGTGCGCGTGGCTTGGGCAAAGCGTTCGGCTTTGCGAACTCCTCGCTGGGCGGCTTGATTGATTACAATCTGGCGAATGCCGCAGGCGCGGTCATTACGTTTGAAGGCCGCTCGCCATTCTTTGGCTTCGACGTGCCGGAAGCGATCCTGTTGGGCAATTCGGCCTACTCGAATTATCACTCGGCGCAGTTCAGCTTGAACAAGCGTTTCTCGAAAGGCTTGCAGTTCAATCTGGCCTACACCTTCTCGAAGTCACTGGACAATGCCTCGGCTGATCCGGGCAGCACGGCGGGCAGCGGCAAACCCGACCTGCCGAACGTCGGGTTTACAGCGCAAGGCGATGCGTTCAACACGCGCGCCAATTACGCGGTTTCCGACTTCGACCGCCCGCACCGCTTCAGCGCCAACTTCGTTTATGAGTTGCCGACATTCGGATCGAAATCACGCCTACTGAAAGGTTGGCAAGTGTCAGGCTTCTTCCAGGCTCAGTCAGGCGTGCCTTTCTCCATCTTTGCAGCAGAAACGGTAGCAGCCACGGCAGCAAACTACACCAACCTGCGTCTTGGCTCTGGCGGCCTTTATCGCCTGGCTTTTGGACGTCCTAGCTTGTGCGGCACGCTCGATCAGTTGAGACAAAGCGGTTCAGACAAGACTGAGGCTGCTTTCAATCCTTCCGTCTTATGTTCGCCGCTCAGTTTGGCGGGGGGCTATCCGAACAATCGAGGCTTCGGCAATCTAGGCCGTAACATCCTACGGAGTACGAACCAGCAACGCTTTGATTTGGGCTTTGCCAAAAACACCCAAATCACCGAGCGCATCGGAATGGAGTTCCGATGGGATATTTTCAATCTCCTCAACCGCGCCAACTTTGCCACACCGAACAGCGTCATCGGCGAAGCCGGAACCGACTTTACCAAGATCACCGATACGGTCGGCGGGCCGCGCGTGATGCAGTTTGGACTGAAGCTGAGGTTCTAAACTTCAATAACCAACCATCCAAACATCGAGTTTGGATTCTGGGCTGTTGCGAATTGTGATTCGCAACAGCCTTTTTTATTTCCCTATCATGCTTTCTTCAGCCTCTGCATGCCTTTTCGCTCTCTCAGCAAAGCCATATTAAATTCACATTAAAGTAACTGAGGAAAAAGGACTTGCCCGGCAGGTTTTTGGTGCTATGATGCCCCAACTTGAGGCAGCTTTACGTAGATTTGATTTGGATTTTACGTCAGAAGCCTGCTGCTCAATTCCTTTCTAACCCAAACCGAAAAGGAGGTCTTCAGATGTCGAGGAGAATCTATTTCGTTTTTTCGCTGTCTTGTTTGCTGGTGGCAATGGCTGGCGTGACCGGATGGGCGCAGGGTTCGCGGGCAGCTTCGGCTGAATCTTATCGCCAGCGGGGCGATCAATGGCAATCGAAAGGCGAGTTTGACCGCGCGATTGAAGATTACAGCTTGGCGCTGGTTTTCTATCCACAGGATTTCGATGCTTATAACAATCGCGGCATCGCGCGTTACTCAAAAGGCGAATTCGAAACCGCGATTTCCGATTTCAATCGGGCGGTCGCGCTGAAGCCGCAAACAGCCAGTTCCTTTTACAATCGTGGTTTGGCGCGTAAAGCCGCAGGAGATTTGGACGGCGCGATTGCCGATTTCGATCAGGCGTTGCAGTTGAAGCCTGAATTGACCGAAGCCTACAACAATCGTGGTAACGCGCGTCGCAACAGAGGTGATATTGCCGGTGCGATTGCTGATTTCGATCAGGCAATCAAACTCAACCCGCGATTGGCCGAAGCGTATAACAATCGTGGCAATGCCAAATTGGCCAGCGACGATTTGGCTCAGGCAATTGCCGACTATAGCCAGGCAATCAAACTGAAGCCCGACTATGCCGTGGCCTACCTGAATCGCGGAGTCGCCAAACAGGCGCAAGGTGATTTGGCAAACGCGGTAGATGATTTCGATCAGGCCTTCAAACTGAACCCGCAATTGCGGCAAATGCTTGAACAATGGACCGTAGAGGCGAGAGCAAAAACCTCGAATCGTTAAAGCAAAGCGCTGGCGCTTTCACTTAAACATCTCGGGCTGGTGAGGCGGTTTCGCTGAACCAGCCCGATTCATTTTTCAAGCTTTGATTGAAAATGCCGCCACGCTGGCGGGTTTGGGCGCGCCAAGCAGTTGCACGGGCATTTGCGGCGCGCAGCAAACTTTCATCAACCGCTCTTGGTCCCGTTTCAACTCTTCATCTGCGCGCAACCATGCACGCACTTCGTTAAAAACGTGCGCGGCGTGTGGATCAGGCGGTTCGACAATCCGGTAATGCATCCACTTTCCTTCACGCCGAGCCGTCACCACGCCCGCTTGCCGCAAGTACGCCAGATGGCGCGAAATCTTCGGCTGGGGTTCGCCCAGTACTTCGACAAAAAAGCAGACGCAGACTTCGTCATCACCCATCAAGTTCAATAACCGCAGGCGCGTCCGGTCGGAAAGCGCCAAAAAGAATCCTGCCATATCAAATGGTTCCGCCTTATTTTTCATAGCCACGAAAATTTAGCATAAAAACTTATATTCGTCTTGACGAATATAAGTTGCCGTATTATTGTCCGCTTCACATTCGCCAAGGCGAATGTGTAAATCAATCTAAAAAACCAAAGAGGGAGAAAATCAA
This sequence comes from uncultured Heliomicrobium sp., assembly GCA_964383955.1. Lineage (GTDB taxonomy): Bacteria > Acidobacteriota > Blastocatellia > RBC074 > RBC074 > RBC074. The sequence continues at coordinate 6,742 of CAYLJQ010000195.1, forward strand.
TGAGCAATACGACACAGACAATTCAAACACTGAAGCCGCACGTTTCGCTGAATGTCAGCAACATCCAGCAAAGCATAGAGTTTTACCGCAAGATGCTGGGCATCGAACCCTGCAAAGTGCGCACCGGCTACGCCAAATTTGATGTGCAGAATCCGCCGCTGAATTTGGCGATGAATCAAGTTTCGCCGAGCGCAGAAGGAAAAGTTTCACGGCTTTCCCATTTGGGCATTCAGGTCGCTTCGACCGAAGACGTGATGACCATGCGCGAGCGATGGCTGGCGGCAGGCCTGGCTCCACGCGACGAAATGCAAACCAGTTGCTGTTACGCCGTGCAGGACAAGACCTGGGTTCACGATCCGGACGGCAACGAATGGGAAGTTTTCGTGGTGCTGGAAGACAACCTGCCTGAAAACCAAAGCTCGGTGTGCTGCGGCGTTCAAGGCGACGTTCCGCAAATGGTGCAACTCGGTTCAAGCGTCTGCGCTGTGAAATGACAACTCCATTTATGACAATCGAACAAGCATCCGCCGCCAGCCTCCCAGAAATTCTGGCGCTTCTTTCGGCGGCGGATTTACCGCACGAAGGCGTAAAAGAACATCTGGCTGGTTTTCTGATTGCTCGAAATGACAGAGGAAAACTTGTCGGCTGCGTAGGCTTGGAGCGATACGGAGATCTTGGGTTGTTACGTTCCGCCGCTGTTTCGCAGGAATTTCAAGGGCAGGGAACTGGCTCCAGGCTCGTCCGGCAATTGCTGGAAAACGCCGCACACGATGGAATTACAGAAGTTGTTCTGTTAACCACGACGGCCAAAGATTACTTTCAAACCCGGTTTGGATTTCAGGAAAAAGCGCGCGCTGATTATCAGCAGCGGCTGGCAGGTTCGCCGGAATGGAATCTGCCGCGCTGTTCATCAGCAGCTTTCATGGCGCTCAAACTCGATTTAACGTCCAGGCCTGAGAAGGCAAAGAGAGTTTTGATTCTTTGCACCGGCAATTCGGCGCGCAGCCAGATGGCCGAAGGTTTGTTGCGGCAAGACGGCGGCGACCGATTTAAAGTGTTCAGCGCAGGAACTCGCCCCAGCTTTGTGCGCCCTGAAGCGATTCAAGCAATGGCAGAGATCGGAATTGATATTTCTGACCATCGGTCGAAAAGCGTTGATGAGTTCTTTGGTCAGGAATTTGATTACGTCATTACCGTTTGCGACCACGCTAACGAAGTTTGTCCGGTGTTTCCTGGGAAGACCAAGCGCATCCATCACGGCTTCGAAGACCCGCCCGCTCCAGGCGCTGTCGATGAAGCGACGACGCTGGCGGTTTTTCGCCGAGTGCGCGATGAAATTCGAGCTTGGATGAAAGACTTTATTGTCACTGCACACAGCTAACTGCGGAGATTCTCGCAAACCATAAAATTTCTTCCCTAATAGATTTCATCGCCTTGTTGTAGGTAAAGGCATTTGCCGCGGTTAACTGCAGGAATGGGAATTGCTCTGTCTCAAATGGAAATTATTTTGTATGTCTGGAGGGAATGCTGTGAAAAAACTCGAAGTCTTTGATCCGCCGATGTGCTGTTCCACAGGTGTTTGCGGAGCCGATGTTGATCCTGTGCTACCGCGTTTTACTGCTGATCTGGAATGGTTACGGATGCAGGGCATCAATGTCGAGCGATACAACTTGGCCCAACAGCCAGGCGTTTTTGTTGCCAATCAATTGGTGAATGCTGCGCTTCATGCAGAGGGGAACGGTTCTCTGCCGTTGATTTTGTTGGATGGGCAGATCGTCAGCCCCGCTGCTTATCCTGATCGAGTTGCCCTGGCAGCTTATGCCGGTATCAACGTTGCCGCAGAATCATCAGAGACAACCAAGATAGGTCGAATGCTCACGGTTCTGTCGAACGAGTCCAAGTGTTGTTGAAGGAGTGGTGATGAATCTGATTAATAACGCCACGCGGTTTCTGTTTTTCACCGGCAAAGGCGGTGTTGGTAAAACCTCAACAGCCTGCGCCACTGCGCTTGCGCTTACCGACCAGGGACGGCGCGTATTGCTGGTCAGCACCGACCCGGCTTCCAATCTTGATCAAGTGTTGCAGGTGCGGCTTTTGTCGCAACCAACGCCTGTGCCATCGGTCCGGGGTTTATTTGCCCTCAACATCAATCCGGAAACAGCCGCGCACGATTATCGCGAGCGCGTGATCGGACCGTATCGCGAAGCGTTACCATCTGACACCATCGCCGGAATGGAGGAACAACTTTCGGGTGCCTGCACGGTTGAAGTCGCAGCCTTCGATGAATTCACAGGATTTATTGTTGATGAAGGCATGGCAGCTCAATTTGATCACGTAATTTTCGATACGGCTCCCACCGGTCATACCTTGCGATTGTTGCAGTTGCCTGCTGCGTGGTCTGGGTTTCTGGCTGCGAATGAACGCGGCGCATCCTGTCTTGGGCCGCTGTCGGGGTTAAAAACACAACAGGAAAAATATGCGGCAACAGTAGCCGCTCTTTCAGACGCCGCCCGGACAACGCTTATATTAGTAACCCGACCAGATAGAAGTTCGATCAAAGAAGCTGAACGCACGAGCATCGAGTTGGAAGAGCTTGGATTGCGCAACCAGTTCCTGATTATCAATGGAGTATTTCGCGCAACCGATCAGTCAGATGCAGTCGCACTGGCAATGGAACAGCGTGGGAAAGACGCGCTGGCAGAGATGCCGGAACGATTGCAAGCGCTGCCGCAAATGCAGATTTCATTGCGGGGTTACAACATTGTTGGGATTGATGCCTTACGCGGTTTGTTGTTTGAGTCCCAGATGATTCCAGAAACTGCAGGGAGCGAAGAGTTAAGGGAAGCTGTTTCCCAGCTTCCCGGATTGTCTAGCCTGGTTAAAAAAATTGCCGCCGCCGGAAATGGGCTGGTGATGGTCATGGGCAAAGGCGGCGTTGGGAAGACGACAATTGCCGCTGCAATTGCGACTGAACTGGCCAGACGCGGGTTGCCGGTTCATCTGACAACAACGGATCCGGCGGCTCATATCTCCGCTGCTTTGGGAGCGAATGTTTCCGGATTGAAAGTTAGCCGGATTGACCCGGAAGCAGAGACTGCGAGCTATCGAAAACATGTCATCGAAAGAACCGGAAAAGGGCTTGATGCCTCCGGTCTGGCTTTGCTGGAAGAAGACCTGCGTTCTCCTTGCACGGAAGAGGTCGCAGTCTTTCATGCTTTTTCGCGAATCGTGTCCAGCGCCAGACGAGATATTGTGGTGATGGATACTGCCCCAACCGGACACACCTTGCTTTTGCTTGACGCAACCGGAACGTATCACCGTGAAGTGCTGAAAAACGCCGGGGCGATGAGCAGCCATCTGGTGACGCCGATGATGCGGCTGAAAGACCAGAGCTTTACAAAGGTGCTGTTAGTGACCCTTCCGGAAACAACTCCTGTTTTGGAAGCAGCACAACTCCAGAACGACTTGCGGCGCGCCAGTATCGAACCTTACGCCTGGATCATTAACAACTGTCTGGCGGTGACCGAAACCACAGACCCCTTGCTGGTTGAACGAGCTGTCGCAGAGTTAGAACAGGTCCGCGAGGTTGAGCAGAAGTATGCCAAACGCATTGTTATTGTTCCCTGGATGGCTGAAGAAGTTGTGGGGCCGGAAAGGCTTCAGCGGCTGGCTCAGGGAAAGGCAGCTATGGCTTCAGCCGCAACTT
>CAYLJQ010000196.1:0-10442 GCA_964383955.1 uncultured Heliomicrobium sp.
TAAATGGTCCATATTTATCCACTCCCGAATAACCAACAGTTTCCCCACCTTTATCAGAACAGGTGAATTCCCTTATTTCTACCTTTGCAAGTTTTTCAACTTCACTCAGAAGCTTGGTTGATGCAGGCTTTAATTTAACTCCGAATATATCCGTTGTTAGCTTCATTTTTCGCTCAACTCTAGGCTTGCAGTCAACAAGCTGGCCTGATGCGCTGCTGAATAAAGAGTAGACGAGTAAGCTAAGGAGAACTGATCTGATAAGTAGTGATTGTGGCTTTTTCACTATACCTCCAGGCTGCGTGGTACAAAATGCTAGTCTGCGTTGCCAGGCTCGGCAGAGATTTCTTTGGAATCCTCAGTACGCTTAGCTCAGGCTGCTGCGGGAATGACCTCTCGCTCGATTCGCTTAGCGTTCTCAATCTCGGCAACGCGCAGGTCATACGCGGCTTGTAAGTTCAACCAGGAGCGCGCATCGCCACCAAAATAGCGCGCCAATCGCATCGCCGTATCTGCTGTAACGCCACGCTGCTCGCGCACAATGTCATTGATGCGCTGTGCGGAAACACGCAATGCCTTGGCCAAGGCGCTTGCACTCAGGCCGAGTGGGATCAGGTAGTCCTCGCGGAGGACTTCGCCGGGATGGACTGGGCGCATACCGTTTTTAAACATGGCAGTTCTCCTTCAGTGATAATCCACAATCTCAACATCTTCAGGGCCATCAGTCGTCCAGCGGAAGCAGATGCGAAACTGATCGTTGATGCGAATACTGTATTGCCCTTTGCGATCACCTTTCAACGCTTCCAGCCGATTGCCAGGCGGAGCCATCAAAAACTCCAAAGTCTGTGCTGCATCAAGCTGCGCCAGTTTCCGAGCAGCAATATGCAAAATGCCAGAAAATCTCTTGGACTTTCCAGTCTCAAACAACGTCTGTGTGTCGGCACAACGGAAGTTTTTGATCACGAGAGGGAAAATATAACGAATGATGCTGAGCGGCAACTGAAGCTCAAGCCATTTGCGGTTTCTCTTCCACCGTCACACGCTGATTAACCATAAACCAGTAAGCCGTGATGCCAAGCGTCAACAACACGCCCGTCACAGCCAAAGCCAGCGCAAACGATCCGGTCGTTTTGGCGATGAAGCCGGAGAGCGCGGGCGCGACGATGCCTCCCAAATTGCCGAAGAAATTTTGCAGGCCTCCGACCGTGCCAACCAGTTGCCGGTCGCAAACAGATTGCGTCAACGTCCAACTGGCAATGCCGCTGATGCTCAAACTGCACACAGCAATAGATAACAGGTACACGGCGGTCATCTTGTCGGAAACCAGCCCCGCCGGAACGATGACGCCTGCGCCCGCCATGCCGATGATCATAAACACTTTGCGCATTAACGGTTCGTTCTTCCCGCGTCGCACCAACCAATCGGCCAGCGTGCCGGTCGTAATCGCCACAAAAAATCCGGCCAGGTACGGCACGGAACTGAAGAAGGCCATTTCCTTTGTAGTGAAACCACGTTCCAACTTCAGATAACCCGGCAGCCACGTGTACAGCAAAATCCAGCAATAGTTGTAACAAGCGTATCCCAGACACATGCCCAGCACGCTGCGATGTTTCAGCAGCGCGAAGCTGGCGAAAAACGATGGCCGCGTGGAATTGTCGCTGATGACTTTGGCGGTTTCGTGCCGCCGCATAAACAGCAACCACGGCAACAGCCAGATTAACGGCAACAGTCCCGACAACCCGAAAAAGAGTTGCCAGCCGATGGCGCCAATCACCAACGCTCCGATGCCGTTGACGAAGGATTGCCCTAATCGGCTGCCCGCATTCGCAAAAGCCGTCGCGACGCCGCGTTCGCGCACCGAAAACCAATTGGCAATCGCGCGCGCATGCGCCGGAAAGATGGCAGATTGCCCAGCGCCCAGAAGCGCCCGCATCAGAGCCAACGTCGTCAATCCGCGAGCCAATCCGGTCGCCGCCGCAGCCAATGACCACAGAGCATATCCCCAGGCGTAAACCCGTTTGACTCCATACCGATCAATCGCCCATCCGGCAGGCGTTTGCATAAAGGCATACGGCCAGAAAAACGCAGACAACAAAAACCCCATGACCGTTGTTGAAAGATGCAACTCTTCGATCATAAACGGCGCCGCAACCGACAACGCTCCACGATGCACGTAGCAAAAAAACATGCCGACGTGCATTAACGCGACCAGCGTCCAACGTTGCGGCGATTCGTTCAGCGATGGAGTTGATTCAACGACAGCGGGTGAGGAAGAAACCAGGAAATCTCCCGGAACTTACGTTGTTACTGCAGGACGAGTCTTTCCAAATTGTGTGGCTTGTTCGAAAGCATGCGCCAGTTGCAGCACGGCGAAATCCTGTTGATGGCGACCGACGATTTGCAACCCGACGGGCAATCCGTCTTTGGTAAACCCGCACGGGACGGAAATCGCGGGCAAACCGGTCAGCGTAATCGCGTAACAACTGGCCATCCAGTCAATGTACGTTTCCATCTTCGTACCGTTGATTTCGTGAACCCAGTCCCATTCGACAGGGAAGGGCGCAACCTGCGTGACGGGCAGCACTAGAAATTCGTGACGTTCCAGAAACGCCAGCACGCGATGGTAAAGCTGCGTGCGTTTGAATTCGGCGCGCGAAATGTCCAGGCCTGTCAGTTTCAATCCTTGCTCGGCGTTCCAGATGACAGTGTCTTTGATTCGCGAACGATGGTTTTTCAAGTCTTCGTTTCTGCTCTGCGCCACGCCCCAGGCGCGCAGCGTCTGAAAGATTTCGTCGGCATCGCGGAAGTCCGGTTCGCCGTCTTCGACCTGACAACCTAGCGAAGCAAAGACAGGACGCGCTTTGTCGCAGTCTTCATTGATCGAAGGTTGCACTGGATAACGACCAAGATTGCGGCTCCAGGCGATGCGAACGTTTTTGAAATCGCGTCCGAGCGGCCGCGTGAACATCCAGCCGGGATCATTCAGCGAAATCGGCACGCGCGCATCCGGGCCAGCCTGCGCCGACAACAGCAAGGCGACATCCGCCACGGTTCGCGCCATTGGGCCAAGCACCGCCAAACTATTCCAGACGTTTTCAGACGGATAGGCGGGGACGCGCCCCGGCGAAGTGCGAAAGCCTACGACGTTGCAGAACGCCGCCGGATTGCGCAACGAACCGCCGAGGTCGCTGCCGTCTGCGAGCGGCAGCATTCCGCAAGCCAGAGCCGCCGCTGCGCCGCCGCTGCTGCCGCCAGCGCTTTTGGTCAAGTCATACGGATTCCGCGTTGCGCCAAACACCGGGTTGAACGTGTGCGATCCGGCTCCGAATTCGGGCGTGTTCGTTTTGCCGATAATGATTGCGCCAGCGGCTTTCATTCGCTGCACCATCAATGCGTCTTCTGTTGGCACAAAGTCTTTGTAAATCGGCGAACCGAACGTCGTGCGAATGCCTGCGGTCAGAACCAAATCTTTAACAGCGATAGGCAAACCGTGCAGCGGACCAAGCGGTTCGTTTTTGGCCACACGTTCGTCGGCTTGTTTGGCGGCACGCATCGCGGCCTCTTCGCCGCTGAACGTGCAGATGGCGTTGACCTTCGGATTGACGCGATGGATTTGCGCGATGAACGCGGCCATCACTTCGGTGGCGGAAACTTCTTTTTGCCGAATCATCCGCGCCAATTCGACGGCGTCTTTGAAGCAAAGCTCGTTTGGTTGTTGATTCATGTCTTGTCTTGAAAGGCTTTTATTTGGATTCGCCGACCAGCACGAATGGCGCCCAGTAATACGGATGCCGCCAAGCCGGTTGTTGGCTGCGCAGCAATTCCAGTTTCGCTTGGCGCAGCGCTTCGTCTTTCCCCATGCCTTGTTTGAGGTTTTTGTAAAACGATTTCATCAGTGAAGCTGTGGCAATGTCGTTGACGTTCCACAAACTGACAACAACGCTTTCGGCTCCGGCGTATAAAAACGAACGTGTTAGTCCGATGATGCCTTCGCCGTGCAGCAAACGACCGAGTCCGGTGCGACAAGCCGAAAGTGTGATCAGATCGGCGCTCAGTTTTAACCGCATCACTTCCGCCATTTGCAACGCGCCGTCTTCTTTTTTGTCGGTTGTTTCGTCACCCGCCGGAGCGGAAAGCATGATGGCCGAACGCGCCGGATACTCTTCGTTCACTAGAGCATGTGTGGCGAAATGCACGTAGCGATATTGGTTGAGCGGTTCGGTTTTGACTTTTGCCTCTTCGGCATCAGCGCCCAGCAGCACGCGGCGTTCCGTTGTAGGAAACAGCGCTGCGATTTCGTTCACTTCGGTTCGCGTGTAAGGCAGTTGCCGAAAATCAAAGCCACGTTCGCGGGCAGGCGTAGCGATTTCCGGTTCGGGCCTGGTGTACACGGGGTCGCCAAAAGCGATGAAGCCTTTTGTTTGGGAAGGAATCGTTTTGAAGTTACGCAACGCCACCAGCGCCGAAGCCGAAGGCGCGTAACTGATGGCAAACCGTTCCAGCAGAAACGTAGATGCGCCGCGATTGGATTTGCTCACCAGTGTTTCAAACGGCAAATACGACAGCGCTCCATCGGGCACGACGATCAATTTTCGGACGCCCGTCAGGTGAGGTTCCAACGGTTGAAACAGCGTTTCGTACAGCGGCTGGCTTTGTGTTTTCAGCTTGCTGATTGCCGCTGCCGCCGTTGTCGAATTCACTTTCGCGGTGGATGCTGCGTGAAAGGCTGTGACAAGGGACTCAAGCTCCTTGCGCGGCGGTAAGTTGATTGCATTCAGTTTGCCGGCTTGCAGAATCCAGACGTAGGAACGGTTTTCACCAAGAACGAATTCGATCAGCGCGGTTTCCTTATCCAACAGCTCTGTCGCCACGCGAGCGAACCCGATAGTCGGCGGCGCTTTAACGCTGGCGTAACGCGGATCGGCGCGGCGCAATTCCAACCGGTACATTTGCAGCGCGCCTTCGGCTTCGGCCAATTTTTGCTTCAACTGCGTTTCCTGTTCGGCAGTAAGTTCGGGTTGCCCGGATTCTCGCTGCCAAAATTGCCTTTGAATGCCGGAGATTTGTTCAAAGAGTTGGTCTTCATGTTCCTGTTGCGCCGGAGTCAACTCTTCGGTTGCTTCCAGGCCGGTTTCGGCCAGCACGTCTAAAAACGCGCGCGCGTGATAGGACTCTGCGACCTCAAATGCTTCTTCGGGTTTTGACTGGCTGAGCAGCAACGAAATTGCTCCGGCAAAAACCTGCTGGCGCGAAGCGACAATTCCGGCGCGCGAAATTTCAGTGGGAATCGAAAGGCTGCGCGCTTCTTCCAGCGCCGTCAGCGCCGCGCGGTAACTGTTCATTGCTTCGTTGGCATGGCCCAGGGCACGCTGCGCCTCAGCCAGCGTAGACAGATAATTCGCCTCCAAATGCTTGTTTCCGTCGCTGCGTTGCAGCATCGCGATGGCTTGTTGTGCCATGTTGCGCGCCGCCGTGGCATTGCCGGATTTAAGCTGTGTCGCCGCGTAATCGCCCAGGATCAATGCTTCGGGCTTCGGCAATCGCAAAGGCCGAATGATCGCCAATGCTTGCTCAAATAGTTCCGTCGCCCTGGCTTGCTGGTGGAGCGCGGCATGAATTGTGGCCAGGTGGAAAAACAGCTCCGCATGCGCGAATGCGCGCGGCAGATGCGCCATCAGAGTTTGCGCTTGCTGGCCGTACTGTAATGCCTCTTGCAGGTGTCCGCGCTCTTTTTCGACGGCGGTTAAACGGCGCAAAACGGCGGCTTCGGTTTCTCGATCGGCAACTGTTTGCGAAAGCATCAGCGCCTGTTTCAAGTGCAGCGTGGCCTGTGCAAAGTCGCCCGTTTCCGCAAATACTGCGCCAAGTTGACCAAGCGCCCGGGCTTCGCCCGCTTTGTCTTTGCGATGGCGGAAGATGCGCAGGTTTTGCTGAAAACAAAACAGCGCGTCAGCATAACGCCCGGACATCATCAGCAAAGTGCCTGCGCGAGTCAGCGCGTTCGTTTGCAAATTGTCAAAACCCGCTTCGTCGGCAGTCAGCGCGGCCAGTTTGAACAGTCGAATGGCCTCGTTTGTGCGGCCTGTGTGAAAAGCGGCGATCGCCAGCAAATTGGTGGCGCGGACCTGCCGGGCTTTGTCGCCCTGTTGTTGACTGAGGTTGAGCGCCTGATTGGCGGATTGATAGGCCAGGGCAAAGTGTTTGTTTTGCAACTGCCGGACAGCGGTTTTCAGCAATGATTCCGAATCGGTGGATTGCGCTAGTGTCCGTTCAGGCGGCAGATTCGGGCGACGGCGAACTTGCAACTGGGCAGAGCGCGGCAACGACAGGCAAACCAGGGCCAGCACACAAAGCAAAAAGACAATTCGCTTCATCGTTACCGCTCCAACTTAAAGGGCTTTTACGGCTTTAGAACTTCCAACCTGTATTCGCCAACAAGTTCGCGTTGGCTGCCGCGCAGGCCGAAACACTTCACCACATATTTGCCTGTCTGTAAAAGCTTTGCGGGCAAGCTGGCTGAAACTATGCCTTTTGTGGTGGCTTTGCCGCTGTTGATGGTTGCGACCTGGTGCTTTGCGCTGTCGAAAACCTGAAACTGAAAGCTGGAAAACGTGCTGCTAGGTTCGACGTCAATTCGCAGGATGACGCTTTCAGCATTCGCTGGTAGTTTGAGTGGGTTGCTGTTGCTGTCGCCGCGTTCCGAAGACAAAAACACGATTGGGGATTTTCCTGGCGCCGGTTCAGGCGGTTGCGTTGAACGATTGTGCGCCAGCAAATCGGGCTTGCGATTTTCGCCAACGAACGGAGTGGGAGTCAGTTTGATTGAAGTTTTTGTTTGAGGAGTTGGAGTTTGTTCTATCGCCAGTTCCTGATGTGGCGCGGAACGTTGCTTTAGCAACAACCAGCCAATTCCCACAGCCAACAACAATGCAATTGCGGTCGCAAACATCAAGGCGGGTTTGGACAAGATTGCCCACCAGGGATCCACAACGGATTCGGTTAGCAATCCTTTGCGGGCTGCTTGCCGGATTCCAGCGACAAATCGCGCCATCGTCTGCACCTGCTCGAAGCATTCTTCGCATTCAAAATAATGCTCTTCAAACGCGCGCCGTTCGTCCGTGGAAAGCTGGTGCCGCACGAAACGTTCGATGGTGTCTTGTTGTGCTTCCTGATGCGTCATGGTTCTGATGCCTAGTGCGGCGAATTGCCTGAATGTATCAACGCTTCGCGATTTTTTTATAGATGTCGCGGAAGCTTTGCAGCGCGCGGGATTTGATCAGCCGAATCCGTTCTTCAGCAATGCCCAACTTGCGGGCGATCTCTTCCTTGGGAAGCTCTTCGTAAAAATACAGGCGCAAAAACTCTTGTTCGCGCGGCTTCAGGTGGCGCACGGCTTCCTGCAAAGCGCGGCTGGTTTCAGCGTCCAGAAAGGCCCGTTCCTGCGAATCATCGCTGGCAATATCGTATTCGTAATCTTCCAGCGAATCGGCGCGGTATTTTTTGCGGACATGTTCGCGGATCACATTCAACGTAAAGCCGACAATAAAGGAAGGCAGCGATTCCGCCGAGCGCAGTTTGCCGGCGCGCAAAGCCTGAATCACGCGCAAAAAAGTCTCTGCGCGAATATCTTCCGCGTCTTCCCTGGAATGCGTTTCACTGAGCGCCGTGAAGTAGACCTTCGCCGAAAACTTTTCATACAGCGCAGTTTCGGCCTCGGTTTCACACCGCCGAATACGAGCGACAATTTCATGGTTTGAGAGCGGTTCTGCGCTGGGGTGCATACGGCCCGGGATTCTACTGGCAACAGAGAAAAACGGACAACGAAGGGTTTCCGTCGAGAAAAGAAAAAACAAAAAAAGTTTGATACAGCCGGAAAGCTCGCTGCACTACTTACCGAACTGGCGAGCCGGGGCAAATGAACCGGCTACAGTTAAAAGATGAATCCGGCGGTAATGAAGCAAAGGAGCAATGCACATGAAAAAAACGGGGTTCGCTATCGCAATGTTGAGCTTAATTCTGACCTGTTCGACTGCGGCGATGGGCCAAAGCAAATCCAAGGCAAGAATCAAACCTCCGAACGGGCAGATTTGCACCGGTTGTTGTGATCCCTGCTATTCCGATGACGGGTGGAAAATCCGCAACCAGCAACCCAATACCAAGAGTGTCAAAGCGGCTAAATCCACCAATAAAAGTTCTTCCTCGTCTAATGCCAGAAAAGGCAAGCGCTAAAACGCGAACTCGTTGATAAGCGCAATGGATTCGCAACTCTTTATCCAACGGCTTGACCGTTGAAAACTAAAACCAAAAGGCGACCGGGCAAGGTTCGGTCAAAAAGGAGATTCCAGATATGAAAAAATTTTCCATCATTCTTTTCGTGATTGTGATTTCTGTGGGACTGGCTGTTAGTGCCGGAGCGCAAACTCCAACGCCTACGCCCGGAAAAAGGACGCCGGTTGCGACGCAGCGCCAAGGCAACCAGCAAAGACGCATTGGTCAGGGAGTTGCTTCGGGCGAATTGAAAAAAGGGGAAGTCCGAAAGCTGGAAAAAGAGCAGCGTGATGTTCAGCAAGAGAAACGGGAAGCGCGCGCGGATGGGACCGTCACCGGAGCCGAACGCAAAGAGATTCAGAAAGAACAGAACCAAGCCAGCCGGAAAATTTATAAAGCCAAGCACAACAACAAAACCCGTCCTTAATCCAGCTTTTCAGGTATACCGGCCGTATCCGGCACGTGATTGCCGCCAGATTTCAATCTATTGAACCGGCTGTGGGAGTGGTCAAACTCTCCAGCCGGGTCAGCCATTGCAAAGCTTCCTCGGCAGTTTCCCCGCACATCTCCTCGCTTGGCCGCAGGCCTGCACAAAATGACGGACGCTCCGGCAATCCAAACAGCTTGCAGCGGTTGTCAGTCGTCAACTGCACGCAAGGCACCCCCGCCGGTTTGCCGTCAGGCATTCCCGGAATTGGTGAGTTGATTGAAGGTGCGATGCAACAGGCTCCGCAGTTTGCTCGACATTCCATGTCCTCATTTTCCCCGGGCCGTCTATGGAATCAAATAGGAACCCAAAACAAAAATTGACAGGAAGAAAATTTTCAAAAGCGGCTGATAGTTTTCGCCGCAGATTTCCGCCTTGAAAGGTGGCAGAGAGAAGCCGCTCAAGTAACGCGGCAAGAACGAATACCAATAACCAACCTTTGAAGGAGGACAATTCAATGAGCAATTCAGCGAAGACAACACAATCGTTTATCAACAAGTTTCTGAACGGCGCAATCGTGGCGCTGGCTTTGTTGGCAAGTTTGTCGCCTGTGGTATCAGCCGCCGATCCGGATTTCGGCGAAGCAAAAGTTTTGGCGCAAGTGCCGCAGCCGGGTTTTCCGGAAGGCATCGTTCGTAACGGCCTGCTTACCTATGTGACCGGCCCCGCGACCTTCGGCACTGCCGGCAATGGCACGCCGTCCAAAATCTGGATTTACCTGACGTTCAATGGCGCTTTGCTGGGAACGGTTGACGTCATCGGCGAAGACCTGACGCAAGAACATGCAAATTCCTGCGCGGCGATTGATGGGGTTGGCCGACTTTACGTTTTGAATACGCAGTTGGGCGTCATTCGGTACAGTCCGTTCCAGCAAACCTGGGGCGCTCCGATTCCGAATCTGCCGCCTTGCAACTCTGTTCCGGCGGGAACTGCATGTTCGCCGCTGGCAGTGGATACGCCGCCGTTGCCGAACGATCTGGCTTTCGACAAAGCGGGCAATCTTTACGTCACAGATTCTCTGCAAGCAACGATCTGGAAGTATTCCAAATTCGGCGGCGCTCCGCAGATTTGGTTTCAAGACATTCGGCTGGCTCCGGGAGCCGCTCCGGGCAGCATCGGCGTCAACGGCATCCGCATCAATCCGCAGCACAACAAAGTGTTCATCTCCGTTTCGATGGATTTTAACGGTCAGGGCCACATTTACACTTTGCCGCTGGTGAACAAACCGAACGCGGCTGATTTACAGACATTCCATTCGTTCGCGCCTGGCGACATTCCGGATGGAATCGCATTTGGGACTTCCGGTGTGTTGTGGGTCACGGACGCCACGCCGTTTAGCTCCGGCATTATCGGTTTGCGCAGCAACGGTGCTGAAGTCTTCCGTTTCACTAACCCTGTGAATACGCCGATCAATCCGTACGATTCTCCGGCTAATATCGCTTTCAACGGGCGCGGTTCGATGCTGGTGACAAATCACGCCTTCGCAACCGGCGGTCAAATGCCGCAACAGTTTCAGGTGCTGGAAGTTTTCGTCAATGATCACGAAGCGGGGTTATTCAAACCTCTGATTCCGTAATGATTCAGGCTTTTGATGCCTGGTGACTATCGGCCCGCGTGTTCGCGCGGGCCGATTTCGTTTTTCTCCAACCGCTTTTAGAAACCTTCTCATCATCAAAGCACAGCATTTATC
>CAYLJQ010000197.1:0-10435 GCA_964383955.1 uncultured Heliomicrobium sp.
CCAGAGGAAGCCCAGGCCGAAGTCAGACAAGGCTGGACGGATTCTTACAGCCCGGAAGCAATCGCCCGGGCCGTGGATTCGCTGGAAGGAAAACCGATCTGGTTGCAGATCAGCTTGTTTATCGGACGTTTGAGCTTTCGCGGCATTTACTTCCCGCAAATGAACCGCTGGGCTTGGCTGAAAGTGGTGATGCAAAACCGCCGGACAATCTTCAAGCTGGCAAAATCGGCGATTAGCAGAGGATTGAAGACGCGCCCTGCACCGATCACGGTCTATCCAGTCGTAGCCGAGCCGGACAAACAGAAAGTGTAATTCCACGCTGAAGCAAGTCATAGCTTTGGATATGCTCGCGTTCAATCAACCGGTGTCCACGCAAGAAGGTCCCCCGTCTTCCTCAAACCGGCGAAGTACGGGCGGTTGAATTGACATTCCTTCTTCACCGCGTAGCGGCGGCCTGAATTTAGCCAGGCGTTTCCAACGCCTGGAAAGCGCGAGAACACAATCCGCGTCGCGTAGCAACGCTTGAGAAATCGCCCGACACGGGCGCGAATTTCAAGTGTTGCTACGTGACGCGGATTTCTTTGTTTCTCTTCCAGTAAGTTTCACTGACAGTTAAAATCAGCCGCCGCTATCCGTCAAAGAAAACCTATGACTATCGAACTGACCAAAGAAGCAAAACAGAACGCGCTGGAATCCATTCAAAAGTATTTTCAGGTGAACATGGAAGAGCCTATCGGCAACCTGGCCGCAGGTGCGCTGCTTGAATTCATCCTGGAAGAAATCGGGCCCAGCATTTACAACAAAGGCGTCGCCGATGCACAAGAACGGATGCAGGCGCGCATCAGCGAACTGGATTCCGAAGTTTACGCCGACGAATTCCAATACTGGCGCAACCGCGACAGACAGCCAAAAGGCCGCAAGTGAACCCAAATATAAACCGTGGCCAGCAGTTATGAAAAATAAAACCAAAATCCTCGTAGTCGCTGCGAACCCCACAGATACGAGCCGACTAAGGCTTGATGAGGAAGTTCGAGAGATTGAAGAGGCTCTCCAACGTTCACGGCATCGGAATCAATTCAGCATAAAATCTAAATGGGCACCTCGGTCAAAGGATCTTCGGCGGGCATTGCTTGATGAACAACCACACATAGTGCATTTCAGCGGGCACGGTGACTTAAATGGCCTCGCGCTAGAGAACGCTGAAGGCAAAGCTGCAATCGTTCCTCCGGATGCCTTGAAAGGCCTCTTCAACCTCTTTAGCGATAATCTTGATTGTGTACTTCTAAATGCTTGTTATTCTGAAGCCCAAGCAACTGCAATTGCGGCTAGAATTTCGCACGTAATTGGCATGAAAGAAGAAATTGCGGATGATATGGCCATCGAATTTTCAATTGGCTTCTATGATGCTCTTGGAGCTGGGCGAACGATTGAGGAGGCTTTTCGATTCGGCTCTAACGCCATAGAGCTACTTGGCCGTTCCGACGAACTACGGCCGGTTATCCTTTCGAAACTGAAATATAAACCTTCCACTTTGTTGACTCTTGACAACAACTACTCCTATCGTTTCAGAGCTGAGTGCCAGGTAGATGTTGACGAATTACGTCGGCTTATTGGAACTAAATTGGACCGGATCACTATTGTTAACACTGCTCCATACCCTGACGTCGAAGTGGAGATCGAGACAAGCTTCTCTCTTGATGAGCTTCGGAATCTTATGCGACAAGTCCTTGATGGCCACGTCATGGTACAGACTGTTGCCCCAATCACTGAATATACTGGCGAAAGGAATTATGAGCTCTAGCCACAACACTCTTTTTCGCCAGCAATAAGTCACAATCGCTTATGAACAGGCTAGAAAATCAGCAATTCATAAAAACTACCTTTTTCGACCAAGCCAACATTCGTTTAACACGACTTGCCGGAAGGTTTGTCACGGATGTGGACGCCGTCATTGCGAAAGCTTCGGCAATCTTCGACGAGATGCTTCCGAACATGGCCTATGTGGACAAGCCGCAGCATCCGCTGGCGTCGGCGCTATTTATTTGCAGCGTCAATTTGTCGCTTTATCTGGCGCTGAAACAACGCGGAGTGGATGTGTATGCGTTTGGCAGCGCGATGCTCAATGGTTTGACGCGTGCGCCGATTCCGGTGCCGCAAGAAAGCGACGAAGTCTTGCGGGAACGGCTGGCGCAGTTCGCAGTGATTGCGGAGACTTCACTAGCGAACGCCCAACCGGGCGAAGATGTCGTCGAATTCGTCAGTGGCGAGGGTGCGGATTTTGAGTGGGGTTACAACGTCAAATCCTGCGCGATTTGTCACGCTGCGGCGAAGTACGACGCCATGGACTTGGTTCCGTACTTTTGCGCGGTGGACGACGTAATGAGCGACAAAGGGAATCAGGGATTGCGGCGAACCGGGTCGCTGGCCGTTGGCGCTTCGCACTGCGATTTCCGTTACACGCGCGGAGGCGAACCGCAACGGTTGGCCGCGCAGTATCCGGAGCAAATTCATTTGATCAAAACCTGAGAGGAATTATGCAGATCGAAAGACGCGAATTTATTGTGATGGCTGGAGCTACGACCGCAGTGGCGGCGCTGCCCGCCCACGCATCAGAAGGAAAAAAGATGTACGGATTGATTGGAAAAATGACAGCCGTGGCGAGCAAACGCGACGAACTGATTTCGATCCTGCTGGAAGGCGTGAGCGGCATGCCCGGCTGTTTGAGCTATGTGGTCGCCAAAGACCCTGCCGATGCCAACGCCATCTGGATCACCGAAGTTTGGGACAGTCAGGAAAGTCATAAAGCGTCGCTATCTCTGCCGCCAGTCAAACAAGCCATTACTCGTGGCAGGCCATTGATCGCGGGATTCAGCAACAGCACCACGACTGAGCCTGTCGGCGGACATGGACTCACTTCGGCGAAAACCAAATAAATCATCAAAATGAAACAATCCCTTCTTCACATTGCCTTGGTCGTTCGCGATTACGATGAAGCGATTGCGTTTTACACGCAAAAGCTTCATTTCACGCTGGTCGAAGACACCTACCAACCGGCGCAGGACAAACGCTGGGTGGTGGTGGCTCCGCCGGGATCGAGCGAGACGACTTTATTGCTGGCGCGCGCCGCGACGCCGGAACAGGAAGCGTTCATCGGCAATCAGGCAGGCGGGCGCGTCTTCCTGTTTCTGCAAACCGATGATTTCTGGCGGGATTATCGGGAAATGGTTTCGCTGGGAATTAAATTCATCCGCGAACCGAAAGAGGAAAGTTACGGCACGGTAGCAGTGTTCGAGGATTTGTACGGAAATCTGTGGGATTTGATCCAGCGCAGCAATTCGTGACGGTGCAAGGAGCGGTAGCGACTTGGTGGCTCCCGTAACAAGACGACCAAGTCGCTACCGCTCCCTGTACTGCATCAGCTCACCCAAATTGTTGAAACGACCTCAGCATTTTGACAGTCATAAACAGCAGCACATCTTCATTCAACTCCATAAACCCATTCGGAGGATTCAAGCTATGTCGAAACGGATTTTGTCGGTCGCGGTGCTCTTGCTGGCACTTTTAGTGTTTGGCTTGTTATTCGGCGGAATGAAACCGCCGTCGGTCAGCGCCAATGGCGCAGGAACTCGGTTGCTGCGCACGCCAACCGTCAGCGCGACGCAGATTGCGTTTGCCTATGCCAACAACATCTGGACGGTCGAACGCGCAGGCGGAACGGCTCGACGATTGACCAGTTTCCAAGGCCAGACGACGAATCCGCATTTTTCGCCCGATGGAAAGTGGATCGCCTTCAGCGCGGAATATGCAGGCAACACAGATGTTTACGTTGTCCCGGCAGAAGGCGGCGAGCCAAAACGGTTAACCTGGCATCCGGGTGCGGATTCAGTGCAAGGCTGGATGCACGATGGCAAAGCCGTGATGTTCGCTTCGGCGCGCGCAACCTGGGCACCCAGCGGCGCTCCGCGTTTCTGGACGGTTTCAGCAGAAGGCGGCGTTGAAGAACCGATGGCATTGCCGCGCGGGTATCAAGGCAAAATTTCTCCGACCGGCACGCACATCGCGTATCGCATGAACAATTCCTGGGACGACGAACGCCGCAATTATCGTGGCGGCCAAAACCGTCCGATCTGGATTGTGGATTTGAAAACGTACGATCTGGTTTCGCCGCCGTGGACGGATTCCAAAGACATTGATCCGGTTTGGATTGGCGATACGGTGTATTTCATTTCCGACCGCGACGGCGTCGCCAACGTCTGGTCATACGAAACCAAAACCAAAAAACTAGCTCAGGTGACGCGCTTTACGGATTTTGATGTGAAGACGATGGACTCGGGCGCGGGCGTAGTCGTGTTTGAACAGGCCGGTTATATTCACGAACTCGATCCGAAAACAGGCAAGACCAAACAACTGAACATCACGTCGGCTGGCGATTTTCCGTGGATGATGGCTCGATGGGAAGACGTCAGCAGCCGCATGACCAACATCGCGATTTCGCCTACAGGCCGACGCGCTGTAGTCGAAGCGCGCGGCGAAATTTTCACAATCCCGGCGGAAAAAGGCGACATCCGCAATCTGACCAATTCCAGCGCATCCGCCGAACGCGATCCGGCGTGGTCGCCCGACGGCAAATTCATTTCCTATTTCAGCGACAAATCCGGCGAATACAAATTGATTCTGGAAGCGCAGGATGGATTGGCGGCTCCGCGTGAAATCGCGTTGCCGAATCCAAATCATTACTACACGCCGTCCTGGTCGCCCGACTCCAAAAAGCTTGTCTACACAGACACCAACCTGAAAGTCTGGGTGATGGATGTCGCCAGCGGCCAAGCCAAAATCGTCGGCAGCGATCCGTGGATGGTTCCGACGCGCACGGTGAATCCGGTGTGGAGTCCCGATTCCAAATGGATTGCCTACGCCAGCCATTTGAAATCCATGTATCACGCGATTTTCGTCGCCAACGTCGAAACCGGCGAATCGAAACAAGTGACGGACAATCTGGCCGATGCCGTTTGGCCCGCCTGGGACGCCAGCGGCAAGTATTTGTGGTTTATGGCTTCGACGGATTTCGGCTTGCGTTCGCAGTGGTTAGATATGACTTCGTACGATCACGAAACGACGTATGGGCTGTACTTTGCGATTTTGAAGAAAGGCGAACCGACGCCACTGTTGCCGGAAAGCGATGAAGATCAAGGCGTCGGCAGCGCGCCTGCGACGCCGGGCGGAACTCCCGGCAATGGAAGCGGCGGTCGCGGCGCTGGTGCTCGTCCTACCGACAACGCGCAAGGCGATCAAGCAGCGCAAACGCCACAAGCTCCGCGCGGCCCGCGTCAGGCTGTCACCGTGCAAATTGATTTTGACGGCATTCAGCAACGCATCATTTCGGTTCCCGGAGTGCCCGAACGTCCTTACACACAACTGAAAGCCGGAGTCGCCGGAACGGTCTTTTACATCGAGCCTCCGGCTGGTGGTGGTGCCGGACGCGGCGGTGGTGCAGGTGGGGGCACTTTGCAGCGGTATCGTCTGAGCGACCGTCGCAGCGCGCCTTTTGTCACCGGAGCGGCGACTTATGATGTCAGTGCCGATGGCCGCAAACTGGTGTATCGCAGTGGCGGAGGATTCGGCGGTGGAGGACGCGGCGGCGCCGCTGCTGGCGCGCCTGCCGGTCCTTCGCTATTTATCGTGGATGCCGATCGCCAAGCTCCTCAACCTGGCCAAGGCCGGTTGAACGTCAGTTTGCGCATGTACCTGGAACCAAAAGAAGAGTTCAAACAAATTTTCAACGAAGGCTGGCGCAATCAGCGTGATTATCTGTATGTGAAGAACGCGCACGGTTCCGATTGGCCGAAGATGAAAGAGATGTACGGAGCATTGTTGCCGTACGTCAACCACCGCGCCGATTTGAATTACCTGCTGGACAACATGGGAGCCGAAATCGCCGTAGGCCATTCGTATGTTCGCGGTGGAGACATGCCGGACGTTCCGAATTCTCCAGGTGGATTGCTCGGCACAGATTTCACCATTGAAGGCGGGCGCTACAAAATCACGCGCATTTACGACAACGAAAGCTGGAACCCGGAATTGCGCGCGCCGCTGCATGCGCCCGGCGTAGAAGTTTCGGTCGGCGATTACATTCTGGCGATCAACGGCATTGAACTGAAAGCGCCAGACAACATCTTCCGTTTGCTGGACGGCACTGCGAACCGCCAAACCGTGCTGACCGTCAACAGCCGTCCCGCGATGGAAGGCGCTCGTCAAATTACGGTCATCCCGACGGCAAACGAACAGGGACTTCGTGCCCGCGCCTGGGTCGAAGCCAATCGCCGATTGGTGGACAAACTTTCCGACGGCAAACTCGCTTATGTTCATTTGCCGAATACCGGCCAGCCGGGCTACACCAGCTTCAACCGGTATTACTTTGCGCAACAGGACAAGCTGGGCGCGATCATCGACGAGCGTTACAACGGCGGAGGCTCAGCGGCGGATTACATCATTGACGTGTTGCAGCGCGATTTCGACGGCTATTTCAACAACGTCGCCGGAGATCGGTATCCGTTCACCAGCCCATCGGCGGGAATCTGGGGACCGAAAGTCATGATCGTCAACGAAATGGCCGGCTCCGGCGGAGACCTGATGCCGTGGATGTTCCGTCATCGCAAAATCGGCCCGTTGGTCGGCAAACGCACCTGGGGAGGTTTGGTGCATACGGCGGACACTCCGGGTTTCATTGACGGCGGTTCGATGATTGCGCCGCGTGGAGGTTTCTTCACACGCGAAGGCAAATGGGCTGTCGAAAACGAAGGCACTGCGCCGGACATTGACGTGGAAAACTGGCCGAAAGACGTCATCGCCGGTCACGACCCGCAACTTGAACGCGCTGTGCAGGAAGCGCTGCGCATGTTGAAAGAAAAACCCGTCAACCGCATGACGAACGAACCGCCACCGCCGACCTGGGGCCAGCGTAAAGAGCAAATGCCCGCTGCGCCAGCTTCCTCCGGCGGCAAACGGCGCGAATAGTAAAAGCCATCGCCAAGCAAACAGCCTGCAAGCTATTTGCAGGCTGTTTTGTTTTGCCCTGGCAACAACGGTTTGTTACTCTGAGGTGCTTTCAACAAAGGAGTAAATCGTATGCAAGCAGTCGAATTTCAAACTCGAATTACTAACGGTGCGATTAGCATTCCGCTTGAGTTGGCAGGCAAGCTTCATGGCCTAGTTCGGGTAATTGTTCTAACCGAAGAAGAACCTGATCCAACTGTGGCGCCAGATAGTGATGCGATGGGGAAAGAATACTTGCTGGCCAATCAAACGGCCGCTGAGCGTGGTGCAATGTTGCGACGTGAAGCCAGCTTGCACCAAGCCGAAATTTCTGCCGCCGCTGCTGCTGCATTTGCCGAAATGGGCATTAGCGGTAAACCAGTTGGGCCTGAAAAATTACGGGCGATGATGTTGGCAGAGGGCGTAGACCCCGAAGACAATCAATTCAGCCGCGGGATTATTGAAATGCGGGAAGAGTATTAGCAATGCGCCATTTTTACCTGGATGCCAGCGCCCTCGCCAAACGCTACACGCCGGAACCAGGCGACACTGTCGTGCATTATCATTTTTCAAAGCTCACAGCAGACAGAATCGTTGTTCTTAATGTGGGGATCGCCGAAGTCATATCCATTTTCAGGCGAAAGCGAAACGCAGGAATTATTTCTTCTTCAACGCACGCGCAAGCGCTGCTTAACTTCAGAGCAGAAGTGATTGACCAAATTCAGCTACGGAAAATCACTACGACAACCTTGCTGACCATTGCGGCGCTGCCATTGATTGAGCGGTATTCGATCAACGCAACAGATGCCATTTTATTGCGTTCCGCACTCGACTTGGCAGCCGACTTGCGTATCAGCAATGACGACCTGGTCCTGGTTGCATCTGATCATCGGCTGTTGCGCGCCGCGCAAACAGAAGGTCTGCTTACTTTCAATCCCGAAACGCAAACAACGACAGACCTTGATTTGCTGTTAGTTTAGCCACCAACGCCAATAAGTTCGATCAAGTAGACCGATATGAAAATTCTCCTTATTCTTCTTTTTCTCACCTTCCCAGTGCTTGCCCAGGATTGGCCGGAGTTTCGCGGCCCTTCCGGACAAGGGCATTCCAGCGAGCGAGGCTTGCCTCTGACCTGGAGCGAAACCAAAAACGTCAAATGGAAAACGGCGATTCCCGGCAAAGGTTGGTCTTCGCCTGCGATTCTGGGCGACCGTATCTGGCTGACGACCGCGACGGAAGAAGGCAAATCGTTGCGGGCTGTTTGTGTTGATCTGAAAACCGGCGCGGTGCTTCAAAACATAGAACTCTTCCGGCTGAAATCCTTCGGGCCGCTTCATGCCAAAAATTCTCTGGCTTCGCCGACGCCTGTGCTGGAAGGCGACAAAGTCTATTTGCATTTTGGCGCCAACGGGACTGCCTGCATTACGCAAACCGGCGAAATTGTCTGGAAGATAAAACTCGATTACGACAACGGCCAACATGGAGCGGGCGGTTCGCCCGTAATTTACGACAACTTACTCGTCATCAATTGCGATGGTCAGGAAATGCAATACGTCGTCGCGCTCGACAAATTGACCGGCAAGACACGCTGGCGCAAATACCGCACGGGCGGACAGGCTTATACGACTCCGCTGGTCGTTAAGCTGCCCGCCGGAAATCAGCTCATCAGCATCGGAGCATTTCGCACCTTCGCTTACGAACCTAGCACTGGGAAAGAGCTTTGGAATGTGAGTTATGGCGATGGTTTTTCAAACGTGCCGCGTCCGGTTTATGGCAACGGACTGGTTTACCTTTGCACAGGATTCATGCAGCCCGCGTTGCTGGCGGTTCGCGTGGATGGCAAAGGTGACGTCACAAAATCCGGCGTCGCGTGGTCGCTGAAACGCGGTGTTTCTTTGACGCCGTCTCCGCTGCTCGTCGGCGAAGAGCTTTATATGGTCAGCGACAATGGCATTGCCACTTGCCTGGATGCCAAGACGGGCACTCAGCACTGGCAAATGCGGCTTGGAGGCAATCACTCCGCTTCCCCGCTTTATGCTGATGGACGAATATATTTTCTCAGCGAAGAAGGCCAATCCGTCGTGATCGCACCGGGCAAAGAGTTCAAGGCGCTGGCACAAAATCAGATTGACGGGCAAACTCTGGCTTCGATGGCTGTGTCCAGCGGTTCGATTTTCATCCGCAGTCAAACCCATCTTTACAGGCTGAGCAATTAACCCAAAAACCGGTCGCCCACGAAGACACACGAAAAAGACACGAAGGAAAACAAACATTTTCATCGCTGATTCCAGGAGCAGGTTATGCACATTCAAGTTGTGATTTTCTTTTTGTTTACCGTTTTGACTCCGGGGTTCGAGCAAGCGAAACCTCGCGAAAGCGACGAAGCTGCTGTTCGTGCAGTCGTCGCTAAATACGTGGACGCCCGCGAGCGTATTGATCCAAAAGCCGTCGAACCATTGTTCACCGAAGACGCGGATCAATTGGTGTCGTCCGGCGAATGGCGCAAAGGCCGCGAAGCTGTGGTCAAAGGCTCAATGGCCAGTTCCACAATCACAGGCGGCAAACGCACTATCACCGTGGAATCCGTGCGCTTTGTGACTGCGGATGTCGCTATTGCGGACGGACGTTACGAACTGGCGAACCTGGCCAGTGGCGCAAGCCGCAGCATGTGGACCACCATTATCCTGAAACGCAGCGGCAAAAAATGGCGCATCACCGCCATTCGCAATATGCTTCCTGCTGCTCCAGCACCAAGCAAATAAACGCCAGCAAAGAATTGATGAAACCTTCAACCGATAAATCAACAGACCAGCCGATAATGCTGTTTGCCAGTCAGAAAGACTGGGCAAAGTGGCTGGACAAAAACCACGCGAATTCTTCCGGCGTCTGGGTGCGGCTGGCGAAAAAGGCTTCGGAGTTGAAATCCGTCAATTACGCTGAAGCGCTGGAAGTGGCGTTGTGTTACGGCTGGATCGACGGCCAGAAGAAAAGCTATGACGCGGATTCGAGCCTGCAAAAATTTACGCCGCGCAGGCCAAAAAGCATCTGGTCAAAGATCAATCGGGGAAAAGCCGAAGTGTTGATCAAAGCCGGAAAGATGAAACCTGCCGGATTACAGGCCATCGAAAAAGCCAAACAAGATGGCCGCTGGGATGCCGCTTACGATTCGCAGAGCAAGGCTACGGTGCCGGAAGATTTTCAGGTGGAACTGGACAAAAACAAGAAGGCAAAGGAATTTTTTGCCACCCTGAAAAGCGTCAATCGCTACGCAATTTTGTTTCGCATTCAAACCGCCAAAAAAGCCGAAACGCGCGCCAAACGCATTCAGCAATTCATCGAAATGCTGGAACGCAACGAAACCATTCATCCACAATCATGAAACTGATCATTACCGGTGCGGGCG
>CAYLJQ010000198.1:0-10425 GCA_964383955.1 uncultured Heliomicrobium sp.
CGCTGCGGATTTTTCGACTTACTTCGTACCACAAATAACGGCTTCTATTCCCCCGGGCATTTATTTAGCTGAAAGCCGGGAACTATGCAGGCGTGAAAGTCTGCCTTCAATACCCTTATAGGAGAAACAACAATGAAATCCACAGCAAGATCGCTTTGGGTTGGGCTGTCAGGAGTCATGTTGCTCTTGGTAATATCAGCAACAGGCTTTGCCCAGACTTACACGGCAACTGTGACCGGCACGGTATCTGATGCGCAAGGCGCAGCGGTAGCAGGTGCCAAAGTTGTTGCCGTCAATCAAGGAACCAAACTTGAATATAACGCGCAAACCAGCGATTCGGGGGTCTACACCATCCCGTTTTTGCCCGTTGGCAGTTATGTCATTTCAATTGAAGCCAGCGGCTTCAAGAAACTGGTTTCGAACGAAATCACGCTGGAAGTCAACCAGACTGCGCGCATCAATTTATCGCTGCAAGTGGGTGGCGTCAGCGAAACCGTCAACGTGACGGACGTTGCGCCAGTTCTGCAAACCGAAAGCGTAACTGTCGGAGGCGTCATTTCCGGCAACACGACAACTGCATTGCCGTTGAATGGCCGTAACTTCCAGCAATTGACTTTGCTGGTTCCGGGAACGATCAACCCCAACCCGGCTGGCTTCAACAGCCCGAACGGCCAGGGACGCCCTTATGTCAACGGCAACCGCGAACAAGGCAACTCGTTCCTGCTGGACGGAATTTCGGTGGACGAGACGATTGATAATCGCATCGGTTACAAACCGAACATTGATGCGATTGCGGAATTCCGTGTTGAAACCAGCAATTCGTCTGCTGAATTCGGCAACGTGACGGGCGCAACCGTCAACGCCACCATGAAATCAGGAACGAACAATTTTCATGGCAATGTGTTTGAATTCCTGCGCAACGACAAGTTTGACGCAGTTCCCTGGTTTACGAACCGCAATAGCACGCCGACCAGCCCGGCTTTGAAACCGAAGCTGCGCCAGAATATTTTTGGCGGCACCCTGGGCGGCCCGATTATCAAAGAGAAGCTGTTTTTCTTTGCCGCTTACCAGCAAACCATTCAGCGCACTGGCGGACCGGGCACTGCCAGCGTAACCCCGACCGCCTGGCGCACGGGCGATCTTTCGGCTTTCACGACGACTTTTATTCGTGACCCACTCAAAACCGGCGCGTGTACCGCCACCGATAAAACCGCCTGCTTCCCGGGCAATATCATTCCGGCCAACCGCATTGCGAACCCTGTGGCGAAAGCATTGTTTGCTGACACCAAACTGCATCCGCTGCCAACGCGCGGGCAGGTGGGAACCGGCGTCGGACTGATTGACGTCGTTACGGCGAACGAATTGAACAATCCGCAGGTGGACGCCAAGATTGATTGGCGCGCATCGGAAAAAGACAATATTTCTGGCCGTTACTCTTTCCAATTTGGCACAGCCGCAGGCACCATCGGCGCGCTGCCAACCAACATCACTGGTTCCAGCGTGCAACGTCCGCAGAACATTGCTCTCAACTGGACACGCACGATCAGTCCGACTGTGATCAATGAAGCGCGAATTGGGTTTAACCGCGCGGTCTTCATCAGTGAATTCAATGATTGGGCTGGCATCGGCAATGCCAATGCCAAATTGGGGATCCCGGGTACTCAACTGATTCCCGGACTGTCTTCGATTACCGCTGGCAATGGCATTTCTTTTGGCTCACTGGCGGTGAACGAAGATAACGTGACCAATACCTTCCATTATGGCGATAACCTGACCATTCTGCGCGGGCGTCATTCGTTCAAAATGGGTGGTCAATGGCTGCGGTATCAGCAAAATCGTTTTTATCCGGGGAACAATGGCCTGCTGGGCGGCTTCACTTATGATGGGCGCTTTACCAACCTGGCTTTTGCGGATTTCCTGCTTGATCTGTTGGCCAACAAGCGGATCGGCAGCCAAAGCGGCACCTGGGGTCATCGCCAAAATCGTATTGGTGTTTTCTTCCAGGACGATTTCAAGGTTCGCAACAATCTGACGCTCAACCTGGGCATGCGCTGGGAATACACTTCGCCGGTTGTCGAAGTGAAGGATCGTCAGTCGAACTTTGACCTGGTTACCAAACAACAACTCTTTGCCAATCAAAATGGCAACAGCCGTGCGCTTTACAAGCCATACTACAAGGGCTTTGAACCGCGCATCGGTTTCGCCTGGACGCCAGCGATGTTTGCCGAAAAGCTTGTTGTCCGCGCCGGCTACGGCATCACGCAATACATGGAAGGCACGGGATCAAACCTGCGTCTGCCATTAAATCCGCCGCTGTTTTCGGAAGCGGATCAGACCTACGACGCGACTACCGGAGCCGGAACCATCACTAAAGGGTTTACGGATGTCATCGTTCGTACCACGCCAGCAGGCAATATTCGCGTTTGGAATCCTGACCTGAGGCCGCAATTTACCCAGCAATGGAACCTGGCGCTGGAATATCAACTGACGAAATCAACGTCTGTTTCAGCCGCTTATGTTGGTCACAAGGCAACTCACCTGGTTGCGCCGACTGATTGGAATCAGCCGCTGCCAGGCACGGGAGCGCCTTCAACCTGGGCACCGCTCAATTCACGGCGTCCGTTCTTTGCGGCGTATCCCCTGGTCACCCAAATCAGCGGCACCGATTCCTGGGCGCGCAGCAATTACAACGGGCTTCAGGTTCTTGCAAGGCAACGCCAAACGAAAGGGTTTGAATTCCTGATTTCGTATACCTTCAGCAAAACCCTGACCGACAACCTGGGTTATTACGGCAGCGGCGGCGTTGCTTCGCAGGGAGCGTATCCTTCGGATAACTACAATCGTCGCCGTGATTATGGCCGGGCATTTTTTGATGCCACGCATAATTTCGTCTGGTCAGGAACCTATGAACTGCCTGTCGGCAAAGGCAAGACTTTCGGTAGTGACTGGAATCCGGTTGTCAATAACGTCATCGGTGGCTGGGGCGTAACCAGCATCGTTAGCGCCCACAGTGGTTTCCCGCTCACGGTTCAGTCAACGGATGTTTCGTTGCAATCACCGCGCGGTGGTGGCCGTCCGAACCTGATTGGCAGCGGTGTTTCGGGGAATCAAACGATTGATAACTGGCTTGACCCTGCCAGCTTTGTCCAGGCAGCCTCCGGCACGTTTGGCAATTCCGGAGTTGGCATTATCGAAGCTCCCGGATACATCAACTGGGATTTTGGCGTTGGCAAGAAGTTCGCCATTTCGGAATCGAAGTACATTGATTTCCGGACTGAGTTCTTCAATTTCACCAACACACCAAGCTTTGGTCCGCCCGCTCGTAATTTCAGCGATCTGAACACGTTCGGAAAGATCACCAGTACAGTCAGCCCTCCGCGCAATATCGAGTTCGCATTGAAGTTTGTTTTCTAAAGCGAACGCGGATGATTATCAAAAGGGGACTCTCGCAAGGAGTCCTCTTTTTGTGTCATTATTCATTGCAAGGAGGCAAAGCTATGACGAGTTTGCTTAAAGAATTGAATGAAACGGTTACGACGCTTGCACCGGAGCAGCAAAATGAATTGTTACGCTTCGCTAGATTTCTAGCTTTCGAATCCAAACAAAGCTCCGCAACTCAGCCAAAGGTGAATAGCATGTTTGGCATGCTCGAAAGAGCGGAAGCTGATATTACAGCCGAAGAAATCAAGGAACTGCGCCGCGAAATGTGGAAAAACTTTCCGCGCGAGTTTGTGGAGTAAGTGGCGCTATGCCTCAATTTGCATGTGTTGCTGATACCCATATCGTGCTTTGGATGTTGCAGAATTCTCCGCGTCTTTCACCAACAGCGAAATTGGCATTGCAACAAGCAGAGACGACAAGCGAGCCAATTTATATTTCAGCTATGTCACTGGTTGAAATACGCTACCTGATAGAAAAAGGGCGATTTGTGGAAAACGATTATCTTGTTTGCTTACAAATGCTTCATGATCCGACAAGGATGTTGACCCTGGCTCCGCTTGATTTGCCAGTGGCCGATGCAATCGCTCATATTCCTCGAACAGTGGTTCCAGAAATGCCTGACCGCATCATTGCGGCGACTGCCTTTGCGCTGGGGCTGCCGCTGATTTCAGCCGACACGGAAATTCGCAAACTCCCCAATCTGAATGTCATTTGGTAATTGGCGCTTGTCGTGTTGCTCGACAGAACCGAACTCACCCGCTACTATCCCGCCTGCAAATCACGCCTGTATTCGCAGTATCACAAACAACTTGAACTAGAGAGGATCATTCGATGCATCTGAGCACGCTCGATTGGGTCATAGCCATTTTGGCCGTCGCCGTCTGTTTCATTCCGGCGCTGTTTCTGGGTAAAAAGTCCGGCGAAAGCACGTCGGAATTTTTTGCTTCCGGGCGTTCGGTCCCGTGGTGGCTGGCGGGGCTTTCGATGGTGGCGACGACGTTCAGCAGCGACACGCCGAATCTGGTGACCGACATCGTCCGCCGCAATGGTGTGGCAGGGAATTGGGTTTGGTGGGCGTTTGTGCTGACAGGCGTGGCGACGGTGTTCTTTTACGCGCGGCTGTGGCGGCGATCTGAAGTGCTGACCGATCTGGAATTTTACGAGATTCGGTATTCGGGAAACGCCGCCAGCGCGGTTCGCGGCTTCAGAGCAATTTATCTGGGACTGTTTTTCAACTGCATGATCATGGCTTCGGTCAATCTGGCGGCCTGCAAAATCGCCAGCATTTTGTTTGGCTTGGAACGGTGGCAAACGTTGTTGTTTGTTGGTTTGCTGAACGTCGCTTTCGCCGCGCACTCCGGTCTGTGGGGAGTTCTGGTGATTGATATGATCCAGTTTTTCATCAAGATGACGGCGGTCATTGCGGCAGCGTACTTCGCCATTAAGTTGCCACAAGTCGGCGGTTTGGAAGGTCTGGTAACAAAGCTTTCCGCAATCAAAGGCCCAGAAGGTATCAATTACCTGAACGTGCTGCCGGATTTCACGAACAACTGGGATATGGCGATGGCTGTGTTCATCATTCCGATAGCCGTGCAGTGGTGGTCGGTTTGGTACCCCGGAGCCGAACCCGGCGGCGGCAGTTACATGGCGCAGCGAATGCTGGCGTCGAAATCCGAAAAAGACGCGCTCGGAGCCGTGCTGTTTTTCAACATTGCGCATTATGTGCTGCGACCGTGGCCGTGGATTCTGGTCGGTTTGGCTTCGATTCTGGTGTATCCGCAGTTGTCCGATATTCAAGCGGCATTTCCGAACCTTGATCCGAACTTGCTTGGCCACGACATTGCCTATCCCGCGATGCTGAAATTCCTACCAGTCGGCTTTGTCGGCTTGATGGTTGGCGGGCTTGTGGCAGCGAACTCTTCGACGATTCTGACCCACTTGAACTGGGGAGCGTCCTACCTGGTGCACGACTTTTATCGCCGTTTCATCAATCGAGACGGCGAAGAGCGGCATTATGTCTTCGTCGGACGCCTCGTCACGGTTCTGCTTTTTATCTTGTCTTCAGGCGTTGTTTACCTGCTGGATACTGCCAAAGACACCTTTGACATTATCTTGCTGGTTGGGGCGGGAACCGGTTTGCTGTATCTGATTCGCTGGTTCTGGTGGCGCATCAACGCCTGGTGTGAAGTCGTGGCGATGATCAGTTCATTTTTGGTTTCAGTTGGGTTTCTGGTTATGAAAAAAAGCGGTGTTGCCGTTCCTTCTACGGCAAACAGCCTGCTGATCACCATTGCCGTGACAACGGTTTGCTGGGTTCTGGCGGCTTTTCTGGCTCCGCAAACGGATCCCAAAACGCTGATTGATTTTTATCGAAAAGTCCGTCCGTCAGGGCCGGGCTGGGAACCCATTCGGATTGAAGCCGGAATTTCCAAAGCCGAAGCCGCTGAAGCTGGAGAAAGCTTGCCGATGGCTTTGGTCGGCTGGGTCGCCGGAAGCATCACGATTTGGTCTGCGCTATTTACAGTCGGAAACATTCTGTATGGCCGCACCAGCGCCGCACTGTTGATGGGAGCGGTTTTTGTGGTCAGCGGGTTGGTCCTGCTTCGCGTGATTAACAAACTCTGGAAATAAGCCTGGGAGCGCAGGTGTCTCGCCTGCTGTAATAGAAGCGCGAAGCTTCCTTTTAGAAAATCCATGTCACGAATTAGTTTGTTCTGCTTGCTTTCCGTTCTGGCGTTGAGCTTGTCCGCTTCGACACAGCGTCGCAATGTCATTCCTGTTGTGCTGATTTCAATTGATGGATTGAAGCCGGATTACGTTTTGGAAGCTGACCGTCATGGATTGAAGCTTCCAAATTTGCGCCGATTCGTCAAAGACGGCGCGTTTGCTTCAGCCGTGACAGGCGTGACGCCGACCGTTACATACCCAAGTCACACAACGCTGGTTACTGGAGTATCTCCCGCCAAGCACGGCATTTTCGCCAACACGCCTTTCGATCCCTTCAGCAAAAATCAGGGCGGCTGGTGCTGGTACGCCGAAGACATTCGCGTGCCAACGTTGTGGGATGCCTGTGCCGCTGCCGGACTGAAAACCGCCAGCGTGGATTGGCCTGTGACTGTCAGCGCCAAAATTGATTTCAATATTGTGCAAATGTGGCGAGCCGCTACGCCGGACGACCGCAAGTTGATTCGCGCGCTTTCGACGCCCGGGTTGCTGACCGAAGCCGAAAAAGCCATCGGCAATTATCCCGAAGGTTACGATTACACCGTCGAAGCCGACAAACGCCGTGCGGCGTTTAATGTCTACTTGCTGGAAAAGAAGCGCCCGGCGTTTTTGACAACCTACTTTGCTGGCCTGGATGAAGTCCAGCACGCATACGGCCCGAACAGCCGCGAAGCCTACGCCGCACTGGAAGAAATTGATGCGCTGGTTGGTCAAGTTCGCGCTGCCGCCGAAAAGCTGGGCAATGGCAAAGCCGTTGTTGCTGTGGCTTCGGATCACGGCTTTGCGCCAATCAGTAAATCTCTGAACCTGAATGCTGCGTTTCGCGAAGCCGGATTGATCGAAATCGAAGCGGGCAAGCTGAAGTCATGGCGTGCCATCACCTGGAATTCAGGCGGTTCTGCGTTCGTGGTGCTGAAGGACAAAAACGACGAAGCGGCACGCCGTAAAGCACGCGAAATCTTGCAGCGGCTGGCGGCTGATTCGGCAAGCGGGTTGTTCAGGTTTTACGAAGGCGACGCGGCGATGAAGCTCGGCGGATTTCCCGAAGCCGCATTTGTCATCGGCACGAAGCCGGGAACGTATGTCGGAGGCAGTTTTGAACTGCCAATTGTTCGAGACATCAAACCCGGAGGTGGCCATGGCTTTTTGGCGGAACTGCCGGAAATGGATTCGTCATTCTTTATCGCTGGCGCAGGCATTCCGACCGCAAAAAATCTTGGCCGAATTGATATGCGCGACATTGCGCCGACGCTGGCTGGTTTGATCGGCGTGAAATTGCCGATGGCTGAAGGGCGGGATTTGCTGAAAGATCAGAAAATACAACGGGCTAAAATTTCCGCCGCAGAGGCGCAAAGAACGCAGAGGTAACGCGGAGAAAATCTCTGCGGTTCTCTGCGCCTTTGCGGTGAGCTAGAAGTTCGCAAAAGTAGAATTCTAAAACCCAGAAACGAATGAAAAGACTACTGTTCATAATTTTGCTGGTGACACTTATCGGCACCTCACCAATCACGCAGGCTCAGCCCAAAGCCAACCGCCCCAACATCATCTTTATTCAAACCGATGACCAAGCCGCGTGGGCGCTTGGCGCCAGCGGCAACCGCGATGCGTACACTCCAAACCTGGACCGCTTTTTTCGTGAAGGCGCATATTTGAAAAATGCGTTTGTGGCGACGCCTGTCTGTTCGCCCTCGCGCGCCAGTTTGATGACCAGCCGCTACGGCACGGAAGTCGGCATCACGGACTGGATCAATCCGACGATTGAACCTGAAATCGGTTTGTCGCCGGAAGTGATGATCTGGCCAAAGCTGCTGGCACAATCCGGGTATTACACGGGTTTGATTGGCAAATGGCATCTGGGAACGCAGGATCGCTTTCATCCTACTCAGTTCGGATTCAATTTCTTCATGGGATTTCGCGAAGGGGGCATCAGTACCAAAGACCCAAAACTGGAAATCGCCGGTCAGCCGAAACAGCTTCAAGGATTTACAGTAGACATCGTCACGGACGATGCCGTTCGCTTCTTGCGCGATCATCAACACCAAACATTTTTCCTGATGCTGAATTATCGCGAACCGCACACGGCCTATTTGCCCGTGCGCGATGAAGATTGGGCAAAGGTCAAAGACATTGACCCGAAAGTTGCCGATTACCCGGACCTGGACGTGGCGCGCGCCAAAAAGGCAATGCGCGAATATCTGGCCAGCGTCGCGGCGATTGATCGCAACATCGGGCGATTGCTGGCGACGGTTGATGAACTGAAGCTGCACGAAGACACGATTGTGGTTTTCACCAGCGACCACGGATACAACATCGGCCAGCACGGAATCTGGCACAAAGGCAACGGCCATTACATTTTGAATGCGAACAAAACCGTTCCGAATGGCGACAAAAGCATTCAGCGCCCGAACGTGTTCGACACTTCGCTGCGCACGCCGACTGCCATTCGCTGGCCTCGGCGTATCAAAGCCGGAACGGAAATCAAACATACCATCAGCAATCTGGACTGGTTCCCAACGATGTTGTCACTGGCCGGAATTCCACGTCCAAAAGGCTTGTTGATTCGCGGCCATGATTTTTCCCCGCTGCTGGCAGGTAAGCGGGTGAAGTGGGACAACGATCTTTACGTTGAATGGAGCCAGCACCATTACACGCAGACTCATCTTCGAATGTACCGAACGCCGGAATGGAAACTGGTGCGCGATTTCCTGAACGCTGGCAAAGACGAACTCTACAACCTAAAAGCCGATCCTGACGAAAACAAAAATCTGATTGGCGATCCGGCGACAAACGCGATTCGGCAAAAGCTGGAAACCAAGCTGCTGGCCAAAATGCGCGCGAACAATGACCCAGCATTGAAGCAATAGATTCCGGGAAAATTTTGCCCACGAAGCCACACGAAGAAAGCACAAAGGAAAACCTAAGCTGGCAAGCAAGGCATTCTTTCTGACTTCGTGAAACTTCGTGTGGCTTCGTGGGAGAAAAGAATTTGAACAACTTCGGATTTGAGAAAAAAGAATTGGCCGTTTTCAGAAAACTTTCCACGCCGCAAAAGATTCAGCGCTTTCTGGACGAAGACGTCGCGTACAACAAAGAAAAGGACGGCGAAACCTGCCGCAGCCCTCGGCGTGTATTGCGCGACCGGTTGGCGCATTGCGCCGAAGGAGCTTACTTCGCAGCGGCAGCGCTTCGCTTTCTGGGACATCCGCCGCTGATCGTGGATTTGATGGCGGTGCGCGACGACGATCACTTGCTGGCAGTGTTTCAGCAAGATGGCTGCTGGGGAGCGATTGCCAAATCGAATTACTCCGGCCTCAGGTTCCGCGAACCGGTGTACAAAACCGTGCGCGAACTGGTGATGTCGTATTACGCGCATTACTACAACCTGAAAGGCGAATTGACGCTGCGCGAATATTCGCGGCCCGTAAATCTCAGCCGCTTTGACCGAACTGACTGGATGACCAGGGAAGAGGATTTGTTCGAAATCGGCGATTACTTTTATACAGTGCCGCATTCACCAGTGATGCCAGTGGCGATGACTCGTAAACGAAGAATGCTGGATCGCAGACTTTTTGATGCCGGATTGGTCGGCTCAGTGCATTAAGTACGGGCTGTAAGCAAAGAACGGCGTTCAGTAAACAGTAGAAAGAAACTTTGGAGGGAGCAAAAGTGAAACGCCAGCAAGGTGCTTTTTTATAATTGCACTATTGTCGGAATTAGGGACTACTTGGCTTCAAAAGGGCCTAACAGTAACGGATGTCGCGCCCGCTCTTTGCTATCCGAACTTCAACACTCTTTTGTTGGATCGGTTTGTGATTTGGCTGCTCATCTTTGTTGTTCTGAACTCTATTTGGCTTTTGATCGTGAAACTGAGTGTCAGGAGTTCGCAGTAGCCTTGGTCAGTTGAACAAACTGAAGTTCCTGAATACTTTTTGTGGTCGCTTCACCAAACCAACCTTTTCGATTACAATCCGCCGTCAATTTTGCGACCAATCCAAATCATCACAGGAAACTACAGATGGAGATCGTCCAGACCGACCGCGCCCCGCAGGCGATAGGTCCTTATTCGCAAGCAATCAAAGCCAATGGGTTCGTCTTCGCTTCCGGGCAAATTCCGCTTGATCCGGCGACGGGTCAGTTGATCGAAGGCGATATTCGCGCGCAAACCGAGCGCGTGCTGAACAACGCTCAAGCCGTTTTGGAAGCTGCCGGGTCTTCACTGAATCAAGTTGTCAAGACGACGGTCTTTCTGGCGGATATGAA
>CAYLJQ010000199.1:0-10359 GCA_964383955.1 uncultured Heliomicrobium sp.
AGGCGTTGATTCAGTGTGTCTGACATATCCACTCCCGTTTGTTGAGACAAAATTCTGACGACGATAAAGCGTGCAATGGTTGGCGAGTTTCTCGCCAAATCCAACCACAAGCTGCAACGCAAAATTAATTGCTTCCTGCTATTGCCTTCCCATAGAAGCCATGCCATTCTTCCTATACCTTCCCCATAGGAAGAATTGGCAATCAGGAGACAGAAATCATGAGTGAAAAAACTGATGTCTGGCAAGGCACCCTGGCGCTGATGGTGCTCAAGACGCTGGAAGCTTTGGGACCATTGCACGGCTACGGCATTGCGCGCCGTATCGAACAGATCAGCGAAGACAAGCTAGCGATCAATTACGGCACGATCTATCCCGCGCTGGTGAAGCTGGAACAGGAAGGCTATATCGCCTCGGAATGGGGCGCATCAGACAACAATCGCAAAGCCAAGTATTACAAGCTGACACGCGCAGGCCGCAAACGGTTGGCGACAGAAACCGAAAAATGGGAAACGACGACGGCGATTTTGGCGCGCTTCTTCGCGCCACCTCAGGAGTCGTGATGCACATTCGACAACTACGCGGCTGGCTGATGCGACTCTTCGGCTTATTCCACCGTAAACGACGCGAGCGCGAATTTGCCGAAGAGTTGGAAAGCCATCTGGCCTTCCACATCGAAGACAACCTGCGCGCCGGAATGTCGCCTAAAGAAGCGCGGCGACAGGCGCTGATCAAACTCGGCGGCGTCACGCTTACCCAGGAACGCTACCGTGAACAGAAAGGATTCCCCATGCTCGAAACACTTATTCAAGACTTACGATTTGGGCTGCGGATGCTGCGGAAGAATCCGGGGTTTTCGTTGATTGCGATTCTCACGCTGGCGCTGGGCATTGGCGCGAACACGGCGATTTTCAGTGTCGTAAATGCGGTGCTGCTGCGTCCGTTACCTTATCAGGACGCAGAGCAGTTGGTCATGGTCTGGCATCGCAATGTGAATCAGGGCGGGCTGCAAGCGGGAAATTTTGAATTGTCGCCTGCCAACTTTCTTGATCTGCAAAAACAGAATCAATCGTTTGCGCAAATCGCCGCGTTCGTCAATCACGATTTCAATATGACGAGCGGTGGCGAACCGGAGCGCGTGATGGGATGGCAAACATCGTCTACGCTGTTTGACGTGCTTGGCGTAGCGCCAGTAATTGGGCGCGGCTTCACTACTAACGATGATCGTGACGGGGCTGAGCCTGTAGTGGTCATCAGTCACGGGTTTTGGCAGCGGCGTTTTGGCGGGCAAGCCGACGCCGTCGGACAAACGCTGCGGCTTGATGAACGCAACGTGACGGTGATTGGTGTGCTGCCGCCGGTGTTTGAGTTTCCGGTCAAAGGCTCGGACTTGTGGATGACGTTGAGCATGAACGCGGGGCAGGCAAATGCGCGGGCCGCGTTTGTGCTGAGCGCCGTGGCGCGGCTGAAATTGGGCGTCACACTGGCGCAGGCGTCAAGTGAAATGGAAACGATTTCCTTGTCGTTGGAATCGGCTTTTCCTCGCAGCAACGCCGGAGTGCGATTCACGGTGGAGCCGTTGCGCGAACGACAGGGCGGCAACGCGCGCACGACGTTATATTTGTTACTCGGCGCGGTCGGTTGTGTCTTGCTGATTGCCTGCGTGAACGTGGCGAATTTGCTGATGGCGCGCGCGGCGGTGCGCGAACGCGAATTGGCGTTGCGTGCTGCATTAGGCGCGGGACGGCAACGATTGTTACGGCAGATGTTGACGGAAAGCGCGCTGCTTTCGCTGCTTGGCGGCGGCGGTGGATTATTGCTGGCGTGGTGGGGCGTGCGCGCATTGCGTGTGCTTGATCCCGGCGGGCTGGTGCGGCTGGATCAAGTCAGTTTGGACGGGCGCGTGCTCTCGTTCACGTTCGGTGTGTCGTTGCTGACAGGTGTATTGTTTGGCCTTGTGCCCGCGCTGCGAAGCTCGCGGCTGAATTTTAATCAAGCCTTGAAAGAAGGCGGGCGCGGTACAGCGGGCAATGCAGACATTCGCTTGCGCGGCGCGTTCGTGATTGCGGAAGTCGCGCTTTCACTCATGCTGCTCGTCGGCGCGGGCTTGCTCATTCGCAGCTTTGTTCATTTGCTCAACGTTGATACAGGTTTCCGTCCTGAACGCCTGCTGACTTTGCGCGTAGAGCTTTCGCAAGCCAAAGCGCAAGACCCTGCCCAAGCCGCAGGCTTTTATCAACAAGTACTCGAACGCATACAAGCTTTGCCTGGCGTTGAAGCCGCGAGTGTCGCCAATGCTTTGCCGATTGCGACGCCGGGAATGCGTTCTGCGTTAACGTTTGAAGACCGACCCGATTCGCCACCCGGCCAACCGCAACTCGGAAACAACCGCGTCATCAGCCCCGATTACTTTCGCGCCCTCGGCATTCCGTTGCTTGGCGGACGCACGTTGACGATGCAAGACAACGCATCCGCACCACCGGTCGCAGTCATCAATCAATCGCTCGCACGCCGCTATTGGGGCGCTGAAAACCCGCTCGGCAAACGCTTCAAGTTAGGCGTGCGCAATGCCGCTTCACCATGGCTGACGGTTGTGGGTGTCGTCGGCGATGTGCGGCAGGAAGGATTAAGCAATGCGCCGCTGCCCGAATTTTATACGCCATTCACGCAAGCCCACGCGCGTATGGCGCGTCTGCGTGTGCTGGCAGTGCGCACGACAGGCGACTCACTGGCACTTGCTGGGGCGATCAAAAGCGCGATCTGGGCGATAGATCATGATCAGACGATTTACGAGGTGCAAACGATGGACGCGATCGTGGCCAAGTGGCTCGCACCACGCCGCTTCAATCTGGTGTTGCTGGGCGTATTCGCGGCGTTTGCGCTCGTGCTGGCGGGCGTAGGCATTTACGGCGTCATTTCGTATACCGTCACGCAACGCACGAAAGAAATTGGCGTGCGGATGGCCTTGGGCGCGAGTCGCCTCGATATAGTGCGATTGGTTGTGCGGCAAGGAATGCTGCTGACCGCAGCAGGTATTGCATTGGGATTAGCCGCATCACTCGCCTTGACGCGCTTTATTGCGGGTTTCTTGTTTGAGGTGCGCGCCTACGATCCACTGACATTGATCGGGGTTACGTTGTTGCTCACGGCGGTGGCGTGTTTCGCGTGTTGGCTACCTGCGCGACGGGCCGCAAAGGTTGATCCGCTCATTGCGCTCCGCCATGACTAACAACTGGGACAGAAATCATGATGCGCCTACGACAACCGCTGCTGACTGATGCGGCTTTTCGGAATGTTCAATCGCCAACAGTGCAAACGTGAATTCGCCGAAGATTAGGAAAGCGATCTGGCCTTTCACGCGGAATCGGATCAGTTGGTGATGGTCTTGGAACCGAGATCGCCTTGCTGCCGGAAGGTGTCGCCTTGCTGGCTTGCTATTTACCTGTGTGCCGTAGAGAGAAGGTTGACCCGGTAAAGGTACTCAAACACGAGTGAAAAGCGCGAGCGCGCTGGTTACGAAATCGGTGATCTTTGGCAGGAGTGTGATTTCGAACTATGGTTTTCCCCTGCGTCAGAGCTGTAAAACATTTATTTCAGCATGCAGGCTGTTAATGATAAGCCAGGGTCAAACGTCATGTTTGTTGGACTAGCAAAATCATCCGGCCAACCGCCGCAAAAAAGGAATCACAGATTTTATGCACAAGAAACGGTCGTTATTTTTCGCTCTGGTAATTTTGGTCGTCGCCTTTGCCATCGCACACGCCGATAAAGTTGATGACTTTGTGAAAGCCGAGATGCAACGCCAGCATATTTCCGGCGTGGCTATTGCAGTTGTCAAGGACGGCAAGGTTATCAAGGCCGAAGGCTACGGGCTGGCGAATGTGGAACTGAACATTCCCGCCAAGCCAGAGTCCGTTTTCCAAATCGGTTCGGTCAGCAAACAGTTGATTGCCGCGGGCATTCTGCTGTTGATGCAGGAGGGCAAGCTAAGCCTTGACGATAAGATCAGCAAGTTTCTGGACGGCACGCCTGAAACCTGGAAAGAGATTACGGTTCGGCATCTGCTGACACACACATCCGGCATCGTCCGCGAAGCGCCCGGCTTCAATCCGCACAAAATCCAGGATGACGCAGAAGTCATCAAAACCGCGTACCCGCTGCCTCTGCGCTTTGCACCGGGCGAAAAGTGGGAGTATTGCAACGTCGGGTATTTCTCACTGGCGGAAATCATTCGCAAAGTTTCAGGCAAACCCTGGGGCGATTATCTGAACGAGCATCTGTTTCAGCCACTGGGAATGAATGCCACACGCACGACGACGACAACGGAAATTGTGCCGAACCGCGCGGACGGCTACGTATGGCGCGACGGCAAATATCGAAATGCTGAGATTTTCTTTGCCTTGCGTCCCAGCGGTGCGTTTTTATCCACCGTGCTGGATTTGGCGAAGTGGGACGCGGCGCTTTACAGCGATCAGCTTTTCAAACCTGCAACGCGCGAACAGATGTGGACGCCAGTCAAGCTGAACAGCGGCGTAGCGCATCCCTACGGCTTCGGATGGGAACTGGACGCAGTCAACGGTCACAAGCGCGTGCAGCACGGCGGTTCGCTGCCTGGCTTTCGCGCCACGATTACACGTTATCTGGATGACAAATTGACCGTGATTGTGTTGACGAATGGGGACAATGCCAACCCAGGAGCGATTGCCCTTGGCATTGCCGAATCTTACATCCCCAGCCTTATTCCGCAGCGCACCGTCGCCAAAGTTGATCCGAAAGTTTTTGACGCGTACGTCGGGCAATATCAACCGAATCCTGTTGTCACGGTGACGATCTCGCGTGAAGGCGACAAGTTGATGTTCCAACAAAGCGCCAGCCCGGATAAGCAGGAATTGCTGCCGGAAGGGGAAAACAGCTTTTTCACCAACGCCAGTCGTCATCTCACCTACAGTTTCGCTAAAGATGAAAAGGGGCAGGTCACGCATTTGGTAGTTCAGAACGCCGGGCGCGAAGTGGCAAGGGCTAAGAAGATCAAGTAGCACAATCAAGGATAAACCACGGATAAACACTAATCAGCACAGATCAACACGACTCAAATTCTTGTGAACGTCAGCGCTTATCTGAGTAAATCGGTATGCATCAGAGGTTGATCGTTTGTCTCAATGTTGCTTGCTCTGAATTAGGCAGCCTTTGGGTCGTGGGCTGTTTTTCGCCTGGCTGCGATCGCTTCAACTTCTACAAACCATGCCGGATCCACCAACTCTGATACGAATACAGCCGTGGATGCAGGGCGGTGTGAACCCAAATGCTTGAGTCTTGCCGCGCGAACGGCATCGCCGTCCTGTCCAGCAACCATAAATGTGGTGAGTTTGATGATGTCTGTAGGGCCCAGTCCATGCGATTGGAGCAAGGCGATGATGTTGGAAAAGACTTGATCGGCTTGCTCGGCAATTGTGGAGGGAGTGGTTCCATCAGGGCGAACACCAAGTTGACCCGAAATGAATAGCAGCTCTGTGCCTTCCGGCACCGAAACGGTATGACTGTAAAGCCCCAGCGGAGCATGGACAGACGATGGATTTGCGAAGTTCAGACTCATTATCCCCCCAGACTAGTTGACTCCTACGGCGGTACGTCAGGTCATGTCGCTTGAAAATGCTGAGACTCAATCGCCGTCTATCAGCCCATTGGCGATGCACACAGCCTTGTACTCCTGCAAATCATCATAGCGCTGTAACTGGTAATGCGCTCCCGCATGCTGGGCAGAGCGGTGCGCAGCTTCAGCGAAGACCTGCGCATCCAGTACCTCGTTTTGCGTTACGGCAAAGGCTGCACCGCTTTCGAGGTCTTCACGGAACTGTTGATGGGCGCGGGCGTAAGCCGTGTCAAAGCGCGGGAGGAACTCCGGGTATTTCTCCTTCAGATAGGTCATCTCGAAGGTTTTGGAATCGGGATGCAATTTGCCGTCCGATTGCCAAACCTCTACGTGGATGGGGCCAGGGTACCCGGCAAAACGCCCCGTGTGGATCGTGCCTTTCGTGCCAATGATATAGGTTTCGTTGTTATAGCCGGAAGAATGCGTCCGACTAAGGTCAAGCCGCCCTAACACGCCTGACGGTGTCGTGAACGTGACAAAGGCAGTGTCGCCGCCTTCGTCAATCGGGCTGGCATAGCCCCTGGTGTGATGCATGCTGGCCCAAACTTCGTTCGGAAATTCGCCCAACAAAAAGATCGCCTCGTCCGCGACATGGATGCCCATGTCAATAATCAATCCACGGCTGCTGTAGGTTAACGGTGGAGGATATTGATCGCGGAGGATGCAGCGGATTTCACGGATTTCGCCCGCCACACCGGATTGAATCAGTTGCCGGGTGTAAAGCAGCGTCGGGTCGTAACGCCGCTGCAAGCCAATCTGAATCTGGTGCGGGCCGCGGCCAATGGCTGCGACAAACTCGAAAGCTTCCTGCAACCCATCCGTCAAGGGCTTTTCCAGATAAATTGGGATCTTGGCTTTGACGAATGGCAGCGCGTCCCTGGCGTGATTCTTGGTGTGCGAAGCAATGATCACCGCATCCATTGCACCAGCCATCTCCTGCGCCATCGCGGCTGGATCAAGAAATGTTCGCACCTCGGCAAGTTCAAGTTCAGCTAGCGCGTCATCAACCGCAGCTTGCACTTCGTCGCCGATGGCTACGATTTGATGCCCCTGATTCTGCACGATGGAGGCATGCACCTTGCCAATGCGCCCAACACCAAACACTCCGTATTTATAAGCTTTGCCCACAATCATTCTCCTGCCGCTTTATTTTCCTCTTCAGAACTCTGTCACCACGGTTACGCCCGCGACCTCGAACTTGTCCATGTTCACGAGCGCATCAATGGACTGTTCGAGCGTAATTGTCCTGCCGATAAGTTTTTCCGGCGTCAACTTCCCTGCTTCGATCATTGCGAATAAAGCGTCGTAACGATGCGCTTGCATGCCGTGACCGCCTAGGATTTCCAGTTCGTGCGCAATGACTTTGCTCATCGGAATCGCGGGCGTGCTTTGCTCTGCCAGCAGCAGTCCAACTTGGATGTGTTTGCCGCGCTTGCGCAGATTGCTGATGGAATTGAAACAAGTCGCAGGATGGCCAAGCGCATCCAGGGAAACGTGCGCGCCGCCTTTGGTAATTTCAATGACGGCTTCGGCAACGTTGGTGACGTGCGACGCGCTCACCGTGGCAACCGCGCCCAATGCCTTCGCCAGGCGAAGCGCTTCGTCCGAAATATCAATGGCGACGACATTCGCGCCTATCGCGTTGGCAATCATAATCGCCGACAAACCTACACCACCGCAGCCGTGAACGGCCACCCATTGCCCGGCGGAAGTTTTGCCTTGATCTATAACCGCGCGAAAAGAAGTGACAAACCGGCAACCCAAACTTGCTGCCGCGGGAAAATTCAGCGAGTCAGGCAAGCGCACCAGATTCGTGTCGGCGTGATGAATGGACACA
This sequence comes from uncultured Heliomicrobium sp., assembly GCA_964383955.1. Lineage (GTDB taxonomy): Bacteria > Acidobacteriota > Blastocatellia > RBC074 > RBC074 > RBC074. The sequence goes on from CAYLJQ010000199.1 coordinate 7,485, forward strand.
TACTCTGCAAATGATCCCCAGTGCGTGAAGCCCGGTTGAAACTGGCGGTCGCAAACTTGCTGATTGCCGGATGCGCACTGCGGGCAAGCGCCACACCCGCCAACGAACGGAACCGTGACACGATCTCCGGCTTTCCATCTGGTTACGTCTTTGCCAATCGCCGCAACCACGCCAGCAAGTTCATGGCCAGGCACATGCGGAGGCTGAATATCAGCGTCGTGTCCGACCCAGCCATGCCAATCGCTACGGCAAACCCCAGTCGCCATGACCTTGACGACCACGCCGTGGATTTCAGGACTAGGATCAGGAACTTGTTTCAGTTGCGGCGGAGCGTTAAAGGCTTCGTAAATGACAGCTTTCATCAGGTTTGCTTTATGTTGGGATTGCTTGGCGATGCGGTGAAGAATATTCGCCTGGCACGCGTCCCGTTACCGCGTTCGCCCAGGCTTGATAGGTAATGCGGCCAGAATCATCTGCTGACAAACGCGCTTGCATCCGCACCTTGAGAACAGCGATCTCTTCGGGTGCCATCGCCGCGAGCGTTGGGCGAACACTTGGTCCGCCGAGCACGGTCGCCCAATAGTCGTCGAAATCGGAGAAGGTTCGTTGGACGGTGATCACCCGCGTTTCGACGGAATCCAGTCCAGCACCAGCCCACAAGGTTCGCAGTGTGTCTATCTTCGAAGCATCGGGGCTTGGCGGCGTTGGAACTGGAAGCCCCATCTCAGGCATTTCGAATTGCAACGATTCATAAGGGAAACCGCCGCCCGGCATATCCCAGGCGTAGGCGGCGACGATACCACCTGGACGAACCACTCGTGCCATTTCGGCTACGCCTTTGGCCGGGTCAGGAACGAAGAAAATCACCAGCGGCATAACGGCTACGTCGAACGAGTCGTCGGGGAAAGGCAGTGCCATTGCATCGCCTTTATGAAACTCGGCGATATGCAACGCAGCCCGCAAGCGCGCAAAGACAAGTTGTTCTTCAGACGGGTCTATTCCCTTCACTGAGGCTGGCGCAGACCGTTCGGCCAGCATTTCAGTAAAAGCGCCATTGCCGCAGCCTACGTCGAGCCATTGCAAGCCGGGCTGAGGAGCCAGCCAGTCGAGGAAAATTTCCCCGGCAAGCTGGCTCCACTTCCCCATGTAGCGCTCGTAAGCCGCCCCGTTATCAAAGCGGATTTGGTCAGCTTCCATTTGTGTTTACTCTGCCTGCACCTTATTTGACAGGGCGTTGCAGAATGTCCGCCAGTGCCTGCATGCGTTTCCCGTCCACTGCAGTTTTGGCATTCGGGGCGCTTTCTTTCAGCGAGCGCGCCAGGCTTTGAAGTTTGGCGCGGCCTTTTGTCAGCCCTGAACTTTCTGCGGTTTGAATCGCGTTGCGCAAATCAGTGATTTGATCGGCAGACAAAGCTTGCGAACGTTCCAACTGATCCACATAGGCTTTGCCGACAACCAGCTTGTTCGGCCAAACCAGCCGTTGCTGGCTTTGCACATTCAGTTCGGTCACACGCACCGTTTTCGCAGCGTCAATTTCGTTCTGGGTGAGCTGTTCGCTAGGGCTGAGTTCAAGAATGTCCAGCCCGCGCGCGATTTCCGCAGAGTAAATATGGCCGTTGTACCAGTAAGCAGACCAGGACCCGCCCAGCACCAGCATTTTGGGATCAATCGGCCCGCGGTCGAAATAGGCGATTTCAACCGGATGTTTCGTGTCGGTGAAATCCATCAGTGAAATGCCGCCCTGATACCAGGCTTGCACCTTGATGTCTCGACCGGGAATCGGGATGAGCGAACCGTTGTGTGCAACGCAATTTTCGGTATTGCCTTGTGCCGCTGGCAATTTGTAGTAACCGGAAAAACTCAGCTTGTTATCGTTCAGGCTGAACAACGCATTCGCGCCCCAGACGTTCGGGTCATTGGGACGGCAACGCGCGCCCATTCCTCCACCCCATTCGTCTGTGAAGACGACTTTTGAACCGTCGTTGGAAAATGAAGCAGAGTGCCAATACGCGTAGTTCGGATCGTTGACCGCGTCCAGCCGTTTCGGGTTCGCGGGGTCTTTGATGTCCAGCAAAATTCCGTTGCCGGAGCATGCGCCTGCGGCCAGTCCTTTTTCCGAATAAACGGTAATGTCGTGACATTGATCGCTGAAAGCAGGTTTGCCAACACCATGCGTAGCTCCGCTGCTCAAGGCGTTGAGCACGCCGGTGCGAGCATCCATAAACACGCGGGGACTGGAAACCACTTTGGCGTTTTGCGGCGCAGTCACAGGAACTTTGATGACCTCTATGCGAAACAGCGACGTGTTCGGGTCTTTGTCCGGCGTTTCGGCGGAACAACCGGGCAACTCTTCACTTTGGCGCACGAACGATGTGCCGGAAACATAGATGTAAACGTTCTTCTTATCGTTCGGATCAACAACCAGCGTATGCGTGTGCGAACCGCGACAGGTTTGCACAGCGGCTACTTGTTTGGGACTTCGAATGTCTGTGATGTCGAAAATTCTGACGCCGCGAAATCGCTCTTTGCTAGGCGCCGGCAACGGCTGCCCCTGGGCTGCACCAGCAGCGGGTGGCGGCGATGGCGGAAACCCCTGTATGCCGCAATCAATGCGGCCATTCGGCATTTCGACCGACATAAACATCAGGTTTTTGTAAACCGACACGTCTCCTTGTCCGCCCGGACAAACCATCGAAGTGACCAGTTTGGCTTTGGCGGGATCGGCGATGTCATAGATGTTGACGCCGTAAAAATTGCCCATAAACAGGTATTTTCCCTTGAACGCAAGGTCGGAGTTGGCAAAGGCCAGTTGCGCCATCACCAGCCGGAACTGCTTCGGAATCATTTGATTATCAGGCACGCCTATCGAACCCAG
>CAYLJQ010000200.1:0-10325 GCA_964383955.1 uncultured Heliomicrobium sp.
AAGAATGAACCTTTCGCTGATTTCAGCGACGAACGAAATGCGCAAGCAATGCTCAAAGCATTAGACCAAGTCGGCTCCGAACTTGGCAGAGAATATCCACTGGTCATCGGCGGCAAGCATGTTTCGACAAAGGAAACGATCAATTCCGTCAACCCGTCTTCGATCAAACAGGTTGTCGGCAAAGTCCACCACGCAACGCAGGAACTGGCTGACGAAGCAATCAAAACCGCCTGGGAAGCGTTTGAAAGCTGGAAAAACGTTTCCGCCGAAGAGCGCGCGAATTATCTGTTCAAAGCTTCAGCCGAAATGCGCCGACGCAAAAACGAATTCAATGCCTGGATGGTGTACGAAGTCGGAAAGTCCTGGGCGGAAGCCGAAGCCGACACTGCCGAAGCAATTGATTTCATGGAGTTTTATGCGCGGCAGGCTCTGCGTTACGACGCGCCGCAACCGTTGACGGCTTCGCCGCTGAAAGACGAAGCCAACGAAGTCCGCTACATTCCACTGGGCGTCGGCATTGTGATTCCGCCCTGGAATTTCCCGCTGGCAATTGCGGTGGGAATGGCTACGTCAGCGATTGTCGCGGGCAACACTGTCGTGCTGAAACCTTCGGACGATTCGCCAGTCATTGCCGCCAAATTCGTCGAATTGATGGAACAGATTGGCTTGCCGACGGGCGTGCTGAATTTTCTGCCTGCCGACGGCCCAACGGTTGGTGAATACATGGTCACGCATCCGAAAACGCGGTTTATTTCGTTCACCGGTTCAATGGCGGTTGGGCTTCGCATCAATGAACTGGCCGCCAAAACGCAGCCTGGACAAATCTGGATCAAGCGCGTTGTCGCTGAAATGGGCGGCAAAGACACCATCGTTGTTGACGAAACCGCTGATCTGGATTCTGCCGCCGAAGGCATTGTTGCCGCCGCGTTCGGATTTTCGGGCCAGAAATGCTCCGCCTGTTCGCGCGCCGTCGTGGTGGAATCCGTCTACGATGAAGTGCTTCAGAAAGTCGCCGACCGCGTCAGTAAATTGACCGTCGGTAATGTCAAAGATGTTCGCAATTTCACCGGCCCGGTTTCCAGCCAGCGGTCGTTCGACAAAATTTCCAGCTACATTGAAATCGGCAAAACCGAAGGCCGCGTGGTCGCTGGTGGCAGACGTCACGACTTGGCCGACGAAGGCTGGTTCATTCAGCCGACGGTCATCGCCGACGTAGATCCGAAAGCGCGCATTTCGCAGGAAGAAATCTTTGGCCCGGTGCTGGCGTTCATCAAAGCCAAGAACGTGGACGACGCGCTGAACATTGCCAACAACACGATTTACGGGCTGACCGGAGGGTTTTACTCCGCCAAACGCGAACGCATTGAACGCGCCCGCCGCGAATTCCACGTCGGCAATCTGTACATCAACCGCAAATGCACAGGCGCGCTGGTGGACGTGCATCCGTTCGGCGGATTCAATATGTCAGGAACCGATTCAAAGGCAGGCGGTCGCGATTATTTAGGATTGTTCCTACAAGCCAAATCTGTTGCGGAAAAATTGTAAGTCAGTTTGCAGTTCACAGCAGACAATTGGCAGTATGCTGCGCCCTCATTGTTGATGGAGACCTTATGGCTGTAGCAGTGGAAGAACTTTTACGCACCGAAGAAGAATACTTGGCAATGGAGCGTGCGTCAGAAGAACGGCATGAATACATTGACGGATATATTTTTGAAATGGCGGGGGAGAGCCTGGAACACGGGGAGATTGTCGCCAATTTGGGCTGGGTTCTAGGCTCGCAATTGCGCGGCACATCCTGTCGTGGCCGAAGCGGGAATTCCAAAATTCGCACTGGCCCACGCCCAGCGCTCGCTCGCAGCCAAAAAGCCATGTATTCGTACCCGGATTTTTTCGTGATCTGCGGCGAGCCGGAATTACTCGACGAGTTTCGAGATGTCATCACGAACCCGACGGTAATTTTTGAAGTGCTTTCGCCGTCAACCGAAAACTATGACCGAGGCGAAAAGTTCTTTCGTTATCAAAACTGGAGTCCGACGTTGAAGGATTACGTTCTGATTTCCCAGACCAGTCTGACAGTTGAACATTTTTCGCGTCAGACAAATGGCAGTTGGACGTATCGCGTTCATCAAGGTCTGGAAGCCAGTTTCACGATCAAATCCATCAAATGCGCCTTGAAGCTGTCTGAAATTTACGACCGCGTTCAATTTCAGACCGACAGGCCTGCAAAAAAGCGCGGCGTAAAGAAAGCCGCTAAAAAGAAAATGGCCGCCACCGTTAAGGAGAAGAGGAAACGATGAAAAGAACCGCGTTATTTTTATTCATTGGTTTGGCAATGCTTGGCATCAGCAACATTGGCTCGCGCGCTCAGGCAAGTGCTGCTTTGACGGTCGGCGCTGCCGCACCAGAATTCGAGTTGAAAGACTTGTCTGGCCAATCGCATTCGCTGAAAAGCTATCGCGGCAAACCAACAATTGTCGCGTTCGTTTCGGCTCGCTGCCCGATTTCAAATCTATACAAAGATCGAATCAAAGCCGTTGCCGACGAATACTCGAAACGTGACGTTAATTTCATCGGCATCAATTCCAGCGCCGACGAAACCGTTGCAGAAGTTCGCGCGCACGCCGAAGAAAACAATTTCAGCTTCACTGTTCTAAAAGATGAAGGAAACGTTGTTGCGGACGCCTACGCCGCCGAACGTACGCCAAAGGTTTATGTGATTGATGCCGAAGGCGTGTTGCGGTATCGAGGCCGGATTGATAATTCGCAAAACATTCGGCTGGTAAAGCAAAATGATTTGCGCATAGCGCTGGATGAATTGTTGGCCGGAAAACCGGTGACAGTCGCCGACACACAGGCGATGGGCTGCGTCATCAAACGCGTTCAGGATTTGGCGCAAAGCAAAACGGCGAAACCGGCTCCGGGCAAAGCGACCAAACCTGCAATTGCAAAGCCTGCGGCAGCGAAACCTGCCGCGTCTGCTGCTGCAATCAATGTTGCTCCGCTGAAGCCTGCGGCTTATGCAGGCATGATCAAAAAATCTGCCGGCAAAGTCATTGTTGTCAATTTTTGGGCAACCTGGTGCGGGCCCTGTGTGGCGGAGTTCCCGGAATTCGTCAAACTTGATAACGAGTACAAAGCCAAAGGCAGCGTGCGTTTCGTTCACATCACAGCGGACGATATGACCGACCTGAAAAAAGCCATTGCGTTTCTGAAAGAGCAAAAATCACAGGCGGATCAGTTTATTCAAGACACCGAAGACCCGCAGGAAATGATTGATGCCGTGTTCAAAGAATGGTCCGGCGTTCTGCCTGCAACCTTTGTTTATGACAAAACAGGCAAGATGGTTTTTCATCGCTTGGGCATCATTGATCGCGACGTGCTGACCGCAGAAATTGAAAAAGCGCTAAAGTAAATCTTTGCAGTAGATGAAATCCGCAATCCGCAATCCGCAATCCGCAATTTTCCTGGTTGGCTTTATGGCCAGTGGGAAAACGACGGTCGGAGCTGCTCTGGCAAGCAAGCTGGGCCGTCGTTTTGTTGATCTTGACCCGTTGATCGTCGCCAAAGCCGGTTGTTCGATTGCCGAACTGATCGCTCGCGAGGGTGAAGAGCGATTCAGGCAACTGGAAACCGAAACCTTGCGCGAAGTAGCAGCGAATGAAACCGCAATCATTGCCCCCGGGGGCGGCGCAATCACGCGCGGTGAAAACCGCGAATTGATGAACCAGTTCGGATTGACGGTTTGGCTGGATGCTCCGTTTGAACTTTGCTGGCAGCGAATCAAACAGGACGCCGTCGTTCGTCCATTGGCTGCCACCGAAGACGCCGCGCGCCAGCGTTATGAACAACGATTGCCGATTTACCAGCAAGCCGCCGTTCGCATCGGCACCACCGAATCGCAAACTCCTGATGACATTGCCGAAGCAATTCTTTCCGCGCTTTCTCAAGCTCACCAAGAACGATGAAGACCGAACGCATACTGATTCGCGGAACGAACTGGCTGGGCGATGCCGTGATGACGACTCCGGCAATGGAGCGATTGCGCGCTTCGTTTCCAAACGCGCACATTGCCTTGCTGGCGACTCCGCTGACCGCCGGATTGTTTCAAGGCTCGCCGCTGGTCAATGAAATCATCGAATATCGTCGCCGCGAACAAGGCGTCAAAGCGTTTTTCGATGCCGTCAGGCAGATTCGTTCCGGGCGGTTTGAGGCTGCGCTGCTATTTCAAAATGCTTTTGAGGCTGCGTTGATCGCCTGGCTTGGCGGAATCAAATTGCGAATTGGGTTCGCCGAACAAGGTCGCAGCGCATTGCTGACACACAAACTTCATCGCGGCGCAGACCATCGCAACCGCCACCAGACAAACGACTACCTGGACATCGTTGCCGAATGCGAGCGGGTTTGTTTGGGCGACACATTCAAACCGGCGATTGAAAATCCATTGCCATCATTGGTTGCAACAACGGCGCAGCGGCAAGCCGCCAAAGAAAAGCTTCAAGATTTTGAAATTACAGACCAACGCCCGCTGGTTGCATTGAACACCGGAGCAACAAACAGTCGCGCGAAATGCTGGCCGACGGATCGTTTCGCTGAACTGGCTGGCCGATTGAACAAGGAACTGAATGCTCAAATCGTTTTGATTGGCGGTCAGGCTGAGCGTGATTACGCCGACAACGTTTTTCGGCAAATTGGCAAACGCCATACGGTGAATTTGGCAGGCAAAACCAGCATGCCGGAATTGATTGGCTTGCTGGCCGAATGCGACTTGCTCGTCAGCAACGATACCGGCCCGGCGCACGTTGCAGCCGCGCTGGGAACTCCGACCTTGACCATTTTCGGCCCGACCAATGAGTTTGAAACTTCTCCGACCGGGCTGCATTCGCAACTGGTCAGAGCGGACAGTATTGAATGCGCTCGCTGCATGCACCGGGATTGCCCGATTGACCATCGTTGTATGACGTGGCTGACGACTGACGCCGTTTTCGCGCAAGCTTGCAAACTTTTGCAAACCAAACTGGTGTGACATACTGCGCGCTCGTTTTTTGGGCTGGCGGGACTCCCCTCGATATAAATTCACATAGAAAAGAGTTCAAAAGATTGATGCTGCGTCCGTTGATGCATCATTTGGAAAAGCGATTGCACGCGCGCGATATGAGTTTGCGCGTAACGCATCCGTTCGAGTGGGGATTGGAGTTTTTGGCGGAAGCCGAAGGGAAGCAATTGACTTCGCAAGCGGTTGCCGCTGGCAGCAACCAGGTCGCTACCGCTCCCTGTACCGCAACACAGCCCAGCCCGCGCGAATTTCTGCGCCAATACAACGCCAAACACCTGGCCAACAGCGAGGCCTTTTTCGCGCCCGCGCCCAGCCAACCGGAAGATTTCAACTTTGACGGGTTCTGGCTGCGATTTCCCAGCAGCCTGACGACGCCCTACGTAAACAACAACACGGCTGAGGCTCGTTTTTTTCCGGTTGCTGGCGATAGCGCGGTCATTGTTTCTCCGCAATGGAACGCCCAGGCCGATTCGCACGTCGGCCTTTGCACGGCACTGAACCGGTTTGGCATTTCAGCGTTACGAATCAGTTTGCCGTATCACGACCGAAGAATGCCTGATGGATTCACCAGAGCCGATTACATGGTCAGTGCCAACATTGGCCGCACCATTCAATCCGTGCGCCAATCGGTTCTGGACATTCGCCGAGCCGCCGATTGGTTGTTCGCGCAAGGCTACAAACAAGTCGGCCTGGTTGGCAGCAGCATCGGTTCGTGCGTGTCCTGGCTGGCCTTCATTCATGATGCGCGCTTTTCAGCCGGAGTATTCAATATGGTTTCCAGTTGGTTTGGCGATGTGGTTTGGCGCGCGTTGACAACCACACACATTCGCCGCGCGCTGGAAGCGGAAATGACAGCCGAAGAAATCCGCGAAGCCTGGAAGACAATCAGCCCGGCAGCATACGCCGACCGGCTGGTAAACATACGCCGACCAGCGTTGTGCATTTCAAACAAATACGATCTAACGTTTTTACCCGATTTGTCGGAGATTTTTCTGGATGATTGCCGCCGTCATGGCGTGCCTGCGAAAATCAAATATCTGAATTGCGGGCATTACACCATTGGCCGCACGCCGTTCAAATACGTTGACGCATTCCACATCATCAATTTCTTTCGCCGGTTGTGGAGGTAAAGCAGGATGGAACACGAAATCGAGAGAACGCCAAATTCATAGACACAGGTAAAAGCCCCGTGAAGGTTCATCAACAAAAAATTCTGTTGGCAGTTTTACTTGCTTGTTTAGGCTCTCGCGTCGTTGCGCAGCGGCGTGATGACCCGCGGCGCGATTCGCAAATCTGGCCTGACACCACCGTCAGCATCAAGCTGGATGAAAAGCTTACGCTGGTGATGTTCGGAACCATTCGCCTGGGCAGAGACGATTCCGCCGCCGTCAGTCATCAGGCTGGCATAGGCATCAATCGCAAAATCAGCAAAAATCTGACTGCAGCCATTCATTACCGCTTTGTGGAAAATGAACCGACGCCGGACAAACTTTCCACCGAACATCGTCTTTGGGCTGAATTAACTCCCCGCACATCCTTGAAGTTCGGGATCAATTTTTCTGACCGAAACCGCATGGAGTGGCGCAACATCAACGACAAGGTTTCTTGGCGCTATCGCAACCGCCTTCAATTCGAACGACCATTCAATCTCAATGAACAGAAAATCACGCCTTATATTTACGCCGAAGCCATGTATGACACCCGTTATCACACTTGGAACCGGAGTCAGTTTTACGTAGGAACGCGCATACCGGTCATAAAACACGTTACGTTTGACGGGTTTTATATGCGGCAGTGGGATGCGCGCGCATTGCCGGGATTTCTGAACGTGGTTGGGACTTTCTGCCGGCTGGAGTTTTGAAAGTAATGAGACACGGTTTGTTAAACAAACGGCGCGGCGATCTGGCCATTGTGGCTGTGGTTGTTGCGTTTTTTTTCTTCTTCTTCTGGCAAGTGATGACCGGCGGGCGTGTATTTCTGGCGGGCGACCAACAGGTTTATACGTGGCCGCTGCGCACCATCGCCTGGGAAATGATCCGCCACGGCCAGTTGCCGTTGTGGACGCCGTACCTGTTTTCTGGCTATCCGCTGCTTTCGATGGCGCAACTTGGATTGGGTTACCCTTTGACGTGGGGCTATCTATTTTTGCCGGGTCACCTGGCGGAACATCTGGTCATGTTTGCGCCTTATGTGCTGGCTCCGATCTTCACGTACGCATATTTGCGCACGGTGGGCCGCAGCCGCGCGGCGTCGCTGCTGGGCGGACTCAGCTTTGGCTACGGCGGGTTGATGATGAGCGGCATTGGGCTAAATGGCATGTTGCCCAATGCGATGATGTGGACTCCGCTGTTGTTGCTGGCAGTTGAACGCGCGCGCGCGCGCGCCTTTGCCGGGTGCGTGCTGATTGTGGCGGGGGCATTTTCCATGTCCGTCTTGAGCGGTATCGGGCAAGGCTTCGTCTATACCGGGCTGCTGGCAGCGGCGTATGCAGCGTTCATAACCCTTTGCTGGCCGCGATCCGCCAACGAACCTGCGCCAGCCTGGCGAAGCAGGCTCCGTTGGCGACCGCTGCTGGTGATGCTTGTTGGAATGTTGCTGGCGGCAGGCGTATCGGCATTTCAGATTCTGGAAACCCGGCAAGCCCAGCGGGTGAGCGTGCGTCGCAAGCTCAGTTATGAACAATTCAGCGAAGGCGCGTTTCCCTTTTCGATGGCGTGGAAATCCTGGCTGGACCCGTTTCACATCATGGGCGACGTGACAACGTACGTTCCTCCGCTGGCCGTGCTGTTGGCGATTGCCGCCGTGCTGGCCGCCATCCTGAGAAAACCACGCGAGCGACGAATTTTCTTCTGGCTGACAGTGACGATTGTTGCCTGGATTTTGATGTGCGGGCCAGACACGCCTTTGTTCAAGCTGGCGCATCGCATTCCGTTGCTCAACCTGTTTCGCGTGCCTTCGCGTCACACGTTTGAATGGACGCTGGCCGCCAGTGTGATGGCAGCTTACGGCTGGGACCTTGTCGAAATCTGGTTGTTCCAGCGAACTGAAAATCTCAAACAGCGCTTCCTGGATTACGCAAACGCTCTTTTCTGGCTTGCTGTCAGTCTGGCGATTGGCGTGGCGTGGAATCGCGCCAGCAAGGCGTTGATTCCCGTCATTGATCCGCGCCAGGAAGTAATGAGCTGGCCGTATCTGCAATGGAAACTCGCATTTGTCGCGGTGACGGTCATCGCCCTTTGGTCGGTTTGGCGCTTAACCAACCGAATGTGGCGCAATGGTTTGTTGCTGGGTGCTGTCGCAGTTATTTGCTTCTTCGAACCGTTCAACTTCTTAAAACATGAGACGCCGCCCTACAGCTTGCCGTTTGACCGTTTAAGCTATCTATCGCCGACGACAAAATTCGTCCAGCAATTCCCGCCGGAACAAAATCGCGTCTATTCACAAATCAGCATGGAAGGCGACACAGGCGTTCCACAGCCGCGAATTGATTTGCCGAACATCACCGCGCTTGCCCGATTGCAGAATGTTGCCGGGTTTGAGCCGTTGATGCCCGAACGCTACAGCCGCGCGCTGAACAGTTCCAACTGGGACGTGGTCAATCGCGGCCCCAGTCTTGGAGCAGATCCTTCCCTGTTCGAACCGCGTTCGCAGGTGCTGGATTTGCTCAACACCAGCTTCGTGCTGTCGTACGACGAATTCCGGTTCGTTCCTGCGGCAATGACGGAAATCAATGGGCTGGGATTCGACAACACGTTCGTCGTCGCCGATCTTACCTTCGGCGCGACGACAGGCATGCTGGCCAACAACGTCAAAGCCGATTTGTTTGCCGTCGTGACCACGCTGGCGCGATCCACGCACATTCCGGATCAAACGCCTGTGGCCCGCATTACCATACACACCACAGACGGCCAGAAAATCGAACACGAGTTGAGGGCTGGCCGGGACACGTCCGAATGGGCGCACGAACACCCTGATGTCAAAGCAGCAATCAAACACGGCCTGGCCCCGATTTTTGACAGCCGTCCGGGTGACGAAAAGAAGAGCTTTGTTTCGCTGCGCTTTTTGCAGAAATATCCGCTTGGTTCCCGGCAGAGCATCACCCGCGTTGAACTGACCAAACTGGTCAAGGATGCGGACGTTGGAATCTGGCACGCAACCTTGTTCGATTCCGAAACCGGCCAATCGCATCCGCTCAGGCCCTTTGATTCCGATCGCTGGGAAGTGGCTTACCAAAAAGACGGCGCAATGGTCGCTCGCAACAAACGCGCGCTGCCACGCGCCTGGCTGGCGACGGAAGCCGAAGCGTTAAACAACGTAGAAATCTGGCGGCGCATTCGTGGCCTGGATGACAAACCCTTTGATCCGCGCCGCACCGCGCTGCTGGAAATTGAACCCGGCAAGCTGCCGAATCTGCCAGGCGGCGAGCTTCCGCCGGATGCTTATGCGCGCGTTGTCAGTTATGAGCCAAATCGGTTGACCATCGAAACCAACAGCGACCGCCAAGCCGTGCTGGTCGTCAGCGAAATGCACTATCCGGGCTGGGTGGCGTTATTGGATGGCGTGAAAACGCCGGTTCATCAGACGGATTTTCTGCTGCGCGGCGTTGTTGTTCCCGCTGGCAAACACACGGTTGAAATGAGCTACCGCGCCCCGCAAGCCAGAAACGGCGCGATTATTTCTCTGTTGACGTTGGGGTTGATTGGCTGGATTGGCTTGGTACGGTACCGGAAGCGGTAGCGACGGGTGCCTGTTAAATCTGCCATCACGAGACCACCCGGTCGCTACTGCTCCCGGTACTATACCGACGACTGACGAGGCCGCCCATCACCAACAGCACAATGCCAAATGCTGACCACGCCGCGCCCTTGCGGAAAGAATGCGCGCGAAAAACAAACTCAATGCGATGGTCGCCCGCCGGAGCAGCCAACCCGCGCAGCGTGTAATTGACGCGTTCCACCGGCATCCGCTGACCATCCACCCACGCTTCCCAGCCGCGATAGTACATTTCGCTGAGCACCAGAAAGCCCGGCTGCGGATTGCGCGTTTCCAGCGCGATCCGATTCGGTTCGTACGCCGTGACTTTCACTTCGGCGTTGGCCGTATCACCGATGTTCGGCAGTGTCACCGTGCGATTGCCAAAATCTTCTTTTTCCAGCAGCGCGGTTTCTGCCGAATCGAACGCCGTGCCATCAGGTAGCTTGCCGGTTCGGATCGTTTCCAGCACGTCTTTGCTCAATTCGACAGCCAATCGTTTGACAAACCAGGCGCGCGG
>CAYLJQ010000201.1:0-10255 GCA_964383955.1 uncultured Heliomicrobium sp.
AAAACTGGCGTCGCGGTTCAACTGCAAAGCAACCGAATACCAAACACCGTGCTCGCGGATTTTGGTATTAAGCTTTTCGCCGAAAAGTAAAACTCCATTGCGAGCTTCGGCGGTTTCAGAATTGCGGGTTTTCAGCAATACGGCACTGATCCAGGGAAGGTGAGATTGATAAAACTGCTGAACGGCGGCAATGGTTGCCGAGTTTGGCTTAGGCGTTTCGGAGTAATCGTGGATGACCAGTGTTTGCGCGTACAAATCCACGGCCAGCGAAGGCCAGCCTTCGGTGAATCCGTTGAAGAGTCGGAATGCAGCTTCGTGCCGTTGGTCAAATAACGAGGCGCGAGCGGCAATGGCTCCGGCCAGTAATTCTTCAATTGAGTTTGTCATAAAAAGGAGGCTTCGCGGTTTTGATCATAGCGAGCAAGGATGCTCGCGTACCCAGCTTTGCGGCTTTGATCATAGCAAGCAAGGATGCTCGCGTACCCAGCTTCGCGGCTTTCGTTACAGCAGGCTGGAAGCCTGCGCTCCCAGCTTCATGGTGGCTTCGATTTCTTTTGGTTCCTTGGGAACGCCTGTCGTCAGGACTTCAAAGCCGGTTTCGGTGACAACCACATCGTCTTCGATGCGGACGCCGATGTTGAAAAATTCTTCCGGAACGTGTTCGGCTCCGGCGGCGATGTACACGCCGGGTTCGACGGTGAACACCATTCCGGGTTCCAGCCTTCGCCAGTCGTCATCCACCTTGTATCGGCCAACGTCATGCACGTCCATTCCCAGCCAATGACCGGTTTTGTGCATAAAGAATTTTTCGTAAGCCTTCGACGCCACGTTGTCTTTGACGCTGCCGGTCAGCAAGCCGATGTCAATCAAGCCTTGCGTGACAACGTCAACGCTATGTTCGTGCAGCTTCATGAAGCTTTCGCCGGGTTTGACCATCTTGATGACTTCTTTGTTGGCGTTCAGCACGACTTCGTAAATGGCTTGTTGGGCTTTGGTGAATTTGCCGTTGGCGGGAAAAGTGCGGGTGATGTCACCGGAAAAAATGTTGTATTCGGCTCCGGCGTCAATCAGCACCACATCGCCGTTTTTGATCTGTTCGTTGTTGGTGTTGTAGTGCAGGATCGTCGAATTGAATCCGGCTCCGACAATCGAAGGATAGCCAACGCCGGTTGCGCCGTTTTTGCGGAAGACGTATTCGACGACAGCTTCCAATTCGTATTCGTACATTCCCGGCTTGCAATGCTTCATGGCAGCGACGTGACCTTCGGCGCTGATGGCAGCGGCACAGCGCAAATTGTTCAAGTCCTCTTCATTCTTTCGCAGCCGCATCTCGTGAACGATAGTACTGGGATCGATGATCGTTGTCGGAGCGTAAACACCACCCCGCGCCCGCTCCCGAATGTGTTTGATCGTTCCGAAAACCTTGTGGTCGAATTCCGCGCTCTGACCAAAGCGGTGATACAGCGTGTGAACGTTTTGCAGATATTTCGGCAGAACTTGATCGAGTTCGGCAATGTCGTAAGCCGCGTCGGCGCCGAAATCACGGACGGCTCCTTCGACTCCGGCGCGCAACCCGGTCCAGATTTCTTCTTCGCGTTTGCGCGGGCGAACGAACAGCACGTATTTGTGTTCGGGGTGACTCGGTGCCAGAACGGCGACGCAATCCGGTTCGTTCAATCGCGTCAGGTAGTAAAAATCCGTGTCCTGTCGAAACTCAAAATCGGTGTCCTGATTACGGCGCACTTCTTGTGCGCTGGGGAAGATGGCGACGCTATTCGGTTCCATCTTCCCCAGAAACTCGGTCAGTCGAGAAGGTCTCATTCATTTGCTCCGGTGGGTTGTTAGCCGATCAGTGCGGGTTCAAGCAGGTGTTCTTGCAGGTTGAATCGTTTTTCGTCGGCGACGCGCGGTCGGGTATAACCGCCATCCATTTTCAGCCAGCGCATCTTGACGTTGTCTTTTAGCGCAGGCTCCAGGATTTCGTGCGTGATGCGGTCTTTCAGGCGCGGGTCTTCGATGGGAAACATCACTTCGACGCGGCGATCCAGGTTTCGGTTCATCAGGTCGGCGCTGCCCAGATAAACCACTTCTTCGCCACCGTTCAGGAAACGGTAAATGCGTGAATGTTCCAGAAAGCGTCCAACGACGCTGCCGACGGAAATGGTTTCGCTGCGTCCGGGCCAGCCCGGACGCAAACAGCAAATGCCGCGAACCAGCAAATCAATCGGAACGCCTTCGCGCGAAGCGTTGTACATTTCCTCGATCATTCCGGCGTCTGTGAAGCTGTTGAATTTTGCCATGATCCCCGCAGGACGACCGGCTTGGTGGTGGGCGATTTCGCGGCGAATCATTTCTGTGAAGCTCTCGCGCAAATTTACGGGCGCCACCAGCAATTTTCTGTATCGCACCTGCCGCGAATATCCAGTTAGATAATTGAACAGTTCCGACACATCTTTGCCGTAATCGTCGTGGCAGGTGAACAGTCCCAAGTCCGTATAAATGCGCGCCGTCGCCGGATTGTAATTTCCCGTCCCCAGATGAACATAACGCCGCAAATCATTGCGTTCCTGCCGGACGACCAGGGTGACTTTGGCGTGCGTCTTTAATCCGACCAGGCCGTAAACCACGTGAACGCCGGCTTTTTCCAGGCGCTTCGCCCAATTGATGTTGTTTTCTTCGTCAAAGCGGGCTTTCAGTTCAACCAGCACCGCAACCTGTTTCCCATTTTCAGCGGCTTCAATTAAAGCTTCGACAATTGGCGAATCCTTGCCAGCGCGGTAAAGCGTTTGTTTGATGGCCAGCACATGCGGATCGCGCGCGGCGGCCCGCAGAAACTCGACCACCGGCGCAAACGATTCGTACGGATGATGCAGCAGAATGTCCTGATGCCGGATCGAATCAAAGATCGTTTCGCCCAACCGGATCGCCGCCGGAGTCACCGGCGTAAAGGGTTGATCCTTCAATTCAGGCAAATCCAGTTTGTACAGTGCCATCAGGTCCGGAATGTTCAGCGGACCGTCAAAGGTGTACACATCGTGCTCTTCCAATTCCATCCACTGCCGCAACGATTTGACCATTTCAGGGCTCATGCCCAGCGAAACTTCCAATCGGACGTAAAACCCGAACCGGCGTTGCCGCAATTGCTGTTCGACAGTTTTCAGCAAATCGCCAGCTTCGTCTTCCACCAGTTCCAGGTCAGCATCACGCGTGATTCTGAAAGGTTGGCATTCCAGAACGTGCATTCCCGGGAAAAGAGATTCAATGTGGGCGGCCACGACTTCTTCCAGCAACACAAAGCAAAACCCGCTGTCGCATTTGACGGGAATCAAGCGCGGCACGTTCGGCGGCAATTTGACGCGGGCAAAACGCGGCTCTTCGCCTTCGCCGTTGACTTCGGGGATCACCATCGTGCCCAAATTCAAGCTGATATTTGAAATCGAAGGAAATGGATGGCTGGGGTCAACTGATAACGGAGTCAAAACAGGGAAGACACGTTCCGTGAAAAATTCCTTCAAATCGGCTTTCTGGTCTTTGTTTAGTTTGCCGTATGGAATGATGCGGACGCCGCATCCTTCCAGGCCCGGAAGAATTTGTTTGGTCAGGCAGCGCGTTTGAACTTCCAGCAGAGGCCGTAGCCGCTCTGAAATCCGCCGCAATTGCGAAGCAGGCGACAATCCATCCGGTGACAACATGTGCGGGTTCGCTTCAACCTGCTCAATCAACCCGGAAACGCGCACCATGAAAAATTCATCCAAATTGGTCGAAAAGATGGAAAGAAATTTCAGCCGTTCCAGCAAGGGCTGCGACGGGTCAAGCGCTTCATCCAGCACGCGGCTGTTGAACTCAATCCAGCTCAGCTCCCGGTTGAGCAAAGGAGCATCCGTCAACGAGCCTGTCGCTCTTCTATCCGAACCAATTAGGGCAGGCAATGCCGCAGTTTCCATGACCGTTCGCCTCACAAAAGTTTGTCACAAAGAATAAGTTGGGGGCGCTTTCGCGACGGCGATTCTATGTGAGCCGAAGGCGAAGCGTCAATTTTTGTTCAAGCTCTGATGACTTTTCGCCCTTGTTATTGGTTGACGGTTGCTTGCTTTGTAAGGAAAATCCCTGCGGATCACGCCCAGCACACAATTAACAGCCCAGCTTTACTTCAGCGGAGGTACCAATATCTTGCTTACCAGTAACATTATTCCAATTTGCCGTTTCCATTGGCCAACGGTGTTTACCGCAATTCGCTGTCTGATTTTGTGTTTCTGTTCCTGGGCTGTTGCGTTCGCTCAAAATGAAAATGAGCCTTGGTTGTTGGAGCACAACAAGGCGTCTGACCGCACGCTAACCGCCAATGAAAAGCATGTTTATTGGCTTGATCTGAAAGCTGGGGATTATCTGAATCTGTCGCACGAGACCAATTGCCTTCTTAAGATGTCTGTATTCCAGCCGGATGGAAGTAATTGGGTCGTGGAAACTGTAAGGGCGCTCTCAGATCGTCCTGAAGACATCCTGGAAAAAAACGGTCGGTACCGAGTGGAAGTAGAGGGCTTGGAATTTGAAGGAACAGGTTGGTATTCCCTGCTAGCCACTGTTCATCCGCATACTTCGCAAGAAGCCACTCGCATTGCTGGTAGGCAACCGTTTCAAGCAGGCGAGCGATTACGTCAACAAAACAGTAGGGAGACTTTACGCCAATCCATCGGAAAGTTTGAAGAAGCCTTGCGATTGTGGCGTGCAGCGGAGTTTCGAGTCGGAGAAGCGGACGCGCTCAGCAGCCTGGGGCGCGTTTATCGGCTGTTGGGAGAACGACGCCGGGCGATTGAGTATTACCAACAGGCGTTGCCGTTGTGGCAGGTAGAGGATAATCGGTTTGGCGAGGGATTCATGCTGATGAATCTCGGTGTGGCGCATTCCGAACTGGGTGAAAAGCTGATGGCGTCGGAATACTATCGGCTGGCGTTGGTGGTCAACCGCGGAACTTCTTGGTCTAACTATGCCGGCTCGCTTCTCAATCTCGGTACAGTGTCTTCTTCACTGGGCGATTATCAGTTGGCAATTGATTACTTGAATCAAGCCTTGAACCTGGCCCATGAAATCCCATACGACGAAGGCGAGGCCCAGGCGCTGAATAATCTTGGCAGTATTTACCAGGAGCTTGGTGAATACGTGCGCAGCCGTGAATACTATCAACAGGCGTTGGCGATTTGGCAGAAATTGAAAAATCCGCGTGGTCAGGCAATGGCGTTGACGAACGTGGGAAAATCTCACATCGTCGCCAATGAAGGCAGAAAGGCTTTGGAGCCATTGAATCAGGCGCTTGCCTTGGAACGCGAAGTTGGTAACCAGCGAGGCGAAGCCTACACATTGAATGGGATTGGAAGGGCTTATCACCTATTAGGCGAAGCTCAGCATGCCATTGACGCTTTCAATCAAGCGCTGAATTTGCTTCGTACCGCAGGCGATCAAGCGGGTGAAGCTTATTCACTCAACGCCCTGGGCAATGCTTACCACATTCTGCTCAAAGATCAGTCTCAGGCGTTGGAGCATTATCTGAAGGCGCTCGCACTTGCCCGGCGAACCGAAGATCGGTTGAGACAAAGAGACATTCTGTTCCGAATGGCCGAAATTTACCGAGATCGAAACGACTTTGCCGAAGCTCGCCGTTCGATCGAACAAGCAATTGCATTTGTTGAAGCTGATCGTATGCAAATTCCCAGCGAAGACTGGCGTGCGTCTTTTCTGGCGACGGAACAGGTGAAATACAATTTCTTGATTGATTTGCTCTTGCAGCAGCACAAGCAGAATCCACAAGAAGGACATGCGGCAAAAGCGTTTGAAATCAGCGAGCGTGCTCGCGCTCGTACCTTGCTCGAAGTTCTGAGCCGGGCACGTTCCAGCATACGGCAAGGAATTGATCCGACATTGGTCGAGCGCGAAACCGATTTGCGTCAGCAGTTGAGCTTCAAAGAGCAGAATTACACGCGATTACTCAGCGGCAGACATTCCCCTGAGCAGGCAGAATCCGCGAAAAAGGAATTGGAAAAACTGCTGGCTGAACAGCGTGAAGTCGCCGCGGTGATACGCGCCCGCAGTCCGGCCTACGCCGCCCTGACCCAACCTGAATCGCTGACGTTGGCTGAGGTGCAAAGTCGGCTTCTTGATGACGATACCGCGCTGCTGGAATATGCCCTGGGAGAAGAGCGCAGCTATGTTTTTGCGGTGACAAAAACTTCGTTTGATGTGTACGAACTGCCTCGTCGCGCAGAGATCGAAGATCTGGCCGGAGAGTTTTATCGAATGTCAGCACGAACATTCATCGTTCAGGGAGAATGGAGGGCTGAATCCGAAAAGAAGAGTAAGGAAATTGCCTCGAACTTAAGCCAAATGATTTTGCAACCTCTTGCCAGACAGTTGGGCAAAAAACGATTATTGATTGTTGCCCAAGGAGCTTTGCAATACATTCCCTTCGCGGCTTTACCGGCCAGCAACGGCCAGCCATTGATTCTCAATCACGAAATCATCAGTCTGCCCTCGGCTTCTACGCTGTCGGTTTTGAGGCGGGAGTTGAGCCAACGCCGGGTTGCTCCGAAAACCGTGGCAGTATTGGGCGATCCAGTTTTTTCCAAAGACGATCCGCGGTTTGTCGCCGACGCCAAACCCGCTCAGCCTAAAACCGGGCGCGGCTTATCGGCTGAAGCCGGAACGCTGCGGCGGGGGTTGCGGCTGGGTGTGGCCAATGCTTCTGAGCCGTTGCGACTGGCTAGGCTGCATCATACCCGTAGTGAAGCTTTGGCCATCGCCTCGTTCGCAGCCAGCAAGTCGAAACTTCTGGCTTTGGACTTCGATGTCAATCGCCAACTGGCGACCAGTGATAGCCTTAGCCAATACCGCATTGTTCATTTCGCCACGCATGGATGGCTGGACGCGGAGACACCTGACCTGTCGGCAATTGTGCTTTCACTGGTCGGCAAAGATGGTCAGCCGCAGAACGGTTTTTTGCGGCTGCACGAGATTTACAACCTGAACCTGCCAGCCGAGTTAGTTGTTTTGAGCGCCTGTGAAACCGGTATCGGTAAGGAAATCAAAGGCGAAGGTCTGATCAGCCTGACGCGCGGGTTTATGTATGCCGGAGCGCGCCGCGTGTTGGTAAGTTTATGGCCGGTTGATGACCCAGCAACGGCTGAATTGATGAAGCGATTTTATCGCGGAATGTTGAAAGAAAAACTCAACCCGGCGGCAGCTTTAAAAAAAGCGCAGCTTGAAATGATGACGCAACCGCGCTGGCGGTCGCCGTATTATTGGGCCGGGTTCACGCTGCAGGGGGAACGCTGAACAATTTCTGTGAAGTTCTAGCGCGGCGTTTTTTTCTTTTCCCTTTCAATCGCTTCAACCAAGCCTTTGATGGCTTGGTCGGCAATTTGCTCTGTGCTGTTCTGATTGAAACTGGCTATCCACAACACTTTGCCTTGTCGGTTAACCAGTCTCAACATAATTTTCTGTTTGCTAGTTTCCAGTTTGCGCTGCAAGACCGCATCGGTTGTGGGCAAAATCCGCTCTTCGACTGTGATCGCCGTTTGCCGAAGCCGGTAGGCCAGCGCTTCGCGCAATTTCTGGTTAAGCTCATCTTCGCCTAAAGACTGAATGTGAATGCGCGTCACAGATCCCAGCGGAACACCGGCGCTCCGGCGCAGATGGTTGCCTTCGCTGAATGCCTCACCGCTTCCTGGCGTACGACGATTTTCAGCCAACAATGGCGGTTGAACGCGCGGAACGGTTGGCGTAGGCGAATCTTCCGGTGCCACGGCTGTGGACGATTCAACGATTGGCGACGGCAGGTGAACAACCTGGGGTAACTCATCCTGCTTTGGGCGCAGCCAGAAAAACAATGTCATCGCCATTACGACCATTCCTGCCAACGTCCAGGCAATCGCAGGGATTGGAAGGTCGGAAAACTTTCTCAGATGAGAAATCAACCGCCGCCATTCCAGCGATAACCATCGCGAAAATTTGGTTTCTCGGTAAGTGATTTCGCCTGTTGCCGAACCGGTTTCATCCATAACAATCGCGAATCGAATGACCTGCCCGGCTTCTGTGCGCGTTTCGGCAAGCACACGCTGATTTTTGGTGTCTTCAAACTCTGCCAGCCAGCAAACAGCCAGAAGCAAATCTCCGTCTGCTTCGCGGGAGCAAACTTCGATCATTCTTGAGCCAGCATTCATACGACACGCGACAATTTTGCTCTCGATTGGGTCGAACCGCGCTCGCTCCACGCCATCAACGCGCACTGACAGCAATATCGGTTCAGATTCTTTCCTCCGTTTGCTCAGCTTGCCGCAAATTTCCTGAAGCAGTTGAAGCTGTTGCTCCGTTAGTTCAGGAGGCTGGCGACGATTGGGACGCTGGTGGTGATTATTATTTGTGGGCAACACAAATCGCGGAATCGCCAAATTGGCAGTTGGGTCTTTGATTTGCAGTTGTTTGATGATTCGTTCGTAACAGGCAGGATGAATCAACGCATGCGCCTGATGCGGTTCGTCCGTAAACAGATAATGTTCCGTGCTCCAAAGTGCCAGGTGATCCAGGCAGTCATTCACCAGCGCGAACAAGGGAAGCGTTCGTTCCTGGACCTGAAAGCGACCCTTGCCGCGCAACGCCAGTAGGGCTCCAAACCGGCTGATCATTTCGTTCCAAATACGCTTTCTGGAGGTTTTATAGGATTTACCGCTCAAGCCACCACGTTTCAAATCGGGATCAATGAGCAAATGGATGTGCTCCATTTCTTTCACTCCGTGACGATACAAAAACTGACTGACGCCGATCATGACCTGATACGAGTTTCGCGTAACCGTCACCTGAACCAGATGTTTGATATAGCGAATAATCAAGTCTTCATCGGCCAGGGGCAGATTGTGTGTCCGAACTGCCAGGCCTTCCGTCAAAAATGCCAGGTCAATAAACTGTTCCAGCAAAGACTTTTTCCACTCAACAGGCTGGCTTTGGCCACCATTGCCAAATTGATCCAACTCCTGTCTTCGTTCATAAAATTCCGAAGCTTGCAGCAAGCCAATCTGGAATAACTGGCAATCATTCATCTTCATCAGGTTGGCGCCAGTGCGTTCTTCCTGTTGTTTGGCCTTCAGCGTTGCCACTTCCATTCCATGAATCACGACGCACAGTGCCATGCGTAAATCGCAATGAATAAAGTACGCCAATCGAAAAGCTTGTCGCCAGATTCCTGAATCTGCTTCCATGCCTTGCGCCTCCCTTGCCGAAAGTTATTCAACTTTCCAATCTATCATCAGTTGTAAGGGGCAAAGAGTCCCTGTTTTCCAGAAGCAATCGGTACTTTTGCGCCACTTCAAAATTTGGTTTTATCCCGCCGCGTCGGTTGTGGCATCGGACAACGCGACGATTCTTGGCATCAAGTTTTACCAGACAACAGAAAAATTTATTGAACTGCTGAAATTTTCAATCCCAATTCGCGCTTACTGGGATGTGCGGCGGCTGTGCGTTGCTGCGCGGTTTCGGTTTTCGTTCACGAATATACTCCCAGAAGTGTTGTCCTCACCAACTGGATGTCGCGTGCAAATGTTGCGGTTGTGCATAACGCAAGAAGTGCGGTTGCGTTTGGCCGCGCATTTCCCGCGGTTTCGATACATTGCTTGCTCCCAAACCCTTTTTCGCCCCGTTTTCGGAAAAGTTCATCACCAGGAGGTCATGTATGTTTTCCCCAAAATTCAGGTTCGAATTTATCAACACCAATCAATTTGGCGTATTTGCCTTGGCCGTTGCATTGGTTCTCGGCCCGGCCAGTTCAGGTTTGGCCCAAAGCTCCACCGGAACAAATACGGCCAAGTTTGAGGAAGTCAAATACCTGAAAACAAACGATAAGAAAAAAGCGGAGGAAATCGAGGGCGATCTGTTAGTTAGCGGTCAAAATGGCGAAGTTCGATTTCAGCTTAAAGGTAGCGAGTTATTCAAGATCGAAAAGAAGCAAGTTACCAATGTGCTCTATGAGCGGGATTCAAAGCCTCGCTATGCCGCAGGGTTGCTCATTGCCTGGCCGCTGCTTTTCACCAAAAGCAAGAAACACTTTTTGACCATTCAGTACAAAAACGCTTCTGGCCAGGGAGAGTATGCCGTCTTTCATATGGATAAAGGCAATTACAAAGAAATTCTGGCTGCTGTCGAAGCTGCCACAGGCGTCAAGATTGAGCGGTCAATTGACTGATTGAGTTTTGATCTCAGCAAGAACAATCAGCCA
>CAYLJQ010000202.1:0-10200 GCA_964383955.1 uncultured Heliomicrobium sp.
GACTTCAAGACCCGCCGCAAAATCACAGTCGTGTTGAATTCCAACGGAAAGCTATTGGAGTTTGAAAATTCGACGCGCGAGGAGCAGAAGAAGCAAGAAGACAATCAACAAAAACAGCCGGAAACAGTTTCCGAATCCGATACCCAACTTGCCGAATCAACAATCAAAAATTTATGGGGAGACAAAGCGCTGGCTTCAGCGAAACTGTCTGACTCCAGCATCACGCGTCAGGGATCGCGCTTTGTTTGGAAATCAGAAGATCCGCGCATGAGATTGATGGCCAAAGCGCTGGTGAGCGATGGCAAAATCAGACAGGTCTCACTGGAACATGAATTTACTTCCCAATTCGAGACGGAATTCAACTCCAAACGCAGCATGCTGAATAAGGTGCTTTCGAATGCGGAAGGAGTGTTCATCTGGCCGCCGGTTTTTCTGATCGCAATCTTTTTCTTCGTCGGTGTCGCGCTAAAACGGATTCAGCACAAACAGGCGCTGATTTTCACGGCCATCGTTTTCGTTCTGATAACAGTATTTAACTGGCTACAAGGCGTCACGGTCGGCCTTGACGAAGGAACGCAGGCTGGCGGAGGTTACTGGGTTGCCAAATTCTTTTCCTGGCTTTTCTTCTTGGTAGGAATGCTGTTCATCGCCGGATCGCTTTATTTTGTCTGGGCTGCCGGACAATCCCTGGCAATCAGAATTTCGGATCGCCGCAGCATCAGCCTGGAATTGATTCTGAAAGGCAAACTACTGACAAAGCCTGTCGCTCGCGCCATTGCCATTGGTTTGTTGTCCGGTGGAATCGTGATTGCAATTCCGCTGCTGCTGAACGCCAGCGGCCTATTCAGCGGCATGGAGCTTGATTCCAATGAGCTGGAAGATTCGTTTGTTTCGCCATTCCCTGCTATGTCGCTGACATTGAACGGGCTTCAGTATCTGGCCTTTGTCATTTTTGGTTTTTTGGTTCCGCTTATTTTGGTTTACGTAAAACGTACGGGGTTGGCGAAGGCGCTGATTTTCCTGGTGGTCAGCCTGGGATTTCTGGGAGGCAGTTTTGTTTATATTTCTGCCACAGGATTGATTGCGACAACATTGCTGATTTCGCTGGCTTTGACAATGATCTACTTTCAAGGCGACCTGCTGGCCGTCGTTGTCAGCCTGGGCGCTGCACAGGCTGCTTTTGGCGCGGCAGCATTGATGGCACAACCGGCAGCATCCTTGAAATCCGCCGCCTGGAGAGCAATTGCCATCCTGGCCGCGGGCGCAATAGTTTCCCTGATCGGAGCCTGGAAACTGCGCGAAGTGAGCGAGGAAGAAACCGCAGTTCCGCTGCAACTGCTGGAAACGCGCGACGAACGCGAACGCCTGAAAGCTGAATTCAGCGTGGCGCAACGCGCCCAACAACAAATGCTGCCGGACGCTCCGCCACAAATTCCCGGTTTCGAAATCTCCGCGATTTGTCAGCCCTCCAAAGAAGTTGGCGGTGATTTGTACGACTTCCTTTCTCTGCCCGACGGCAAACTTGGCATTGTCGTCGCGGACGTTTCCGGCAAAGGCGTTCCTGCTTCGTTGTACATGACCTTGACCAAGGGCTTGCTGGAATCTGTATCCGAAACAACCAGCGATCCGGGAGAAATTCTGCGCGAAGTGAACCGTCATCTTTATGAAGTCTGCCGCCGCAAAATGTTCGTCACCCTGTTTCTGGGCGTGATTGACCCCCTGACGAAGCGGCTGGCTTATGCACGCGCAGGCCACAATCCGACAGTCTTTCGCCGCCCATCGGAAGGAACCACGCTTCTGCGCGCAGGCGGCATTGGCCTGGGATTGAACAGCGGAAAGATTTTCGACCATGCGCTGAAAGTCGAAACCGTGCAGTTGGCATCCAACGACACACTATTCTTTTACTCCGATGGCATCACAGAAGCGATGAATCCAAAAAACGAAGAATACGGCGAAGAACGTCTGATGAGCCTGGCGGAGCGATTGGATGCGGTTGGGGCAAACGAAGCGCGCGATCCCGTGCTAGGCGATGTGAAAGTGTTTTTGGGATTAAACCAGCCACAGGACGATCAAACACTGGTGGTTGTCAAAGTTGTTTGAATAGCCGAATGACAACTGTGCCAGCCAATGAATCTCCTTAATTACTGGCAGAAGGCGGGATGATACGAAACGCTTCATAGTGGAAGTTGAGCATAATGCTATCGTCGGTTTCGACCCTGACAACGACCTGATAAGCCGGTGGAAAAGTCGCATATCCAGCTTTTTGCAACTCCTTCTTTAATTCAAGCAGGTGTTCGGGGGAACTGAAAAACTCCGCCGCCGCTTGCGTGCCAGCCGAATTGACTCCCGAAAAAGTCAAGATGCGGGTTTGCTGATTGGCCAGACTTTCGCCAGGCTGCACAGTGATTAAGCCAAAGACCTCCGCTAGTCGTTGCCGCTGATCCCGCTTCAGCGCATAGCGAACCGCCGGTGACTGGTCCGTGGCGGATCCCACGACGGCATCCAGATAGTTGACCTGTAGCGGACATTTTCCCAGGAAGCGGGTAACTGCCGGGCTGTAGGCAGATGCGCCAAACAAGATCACGTTCTGACGCCGCAGCGTCGGCATCGTAGTTACAATTTCCGGAAACATCTGCGGCGAAACGCCAGCAGCGTTGAGGGTTTTGAACGTCGTCAGCGCTCCCAACACATCTCCCCAATAGGTGGAATTCGTGGTGACGGTTAAGCTTAGATTCTCCATCTCGGGATAGCGTGTGGCATACAATTCATAAAGTTGCCGGGGCAAAGGGCGCTCACCAATCAGTGGCGCTTCGGGCGGCGGGGCTGAAAAGGGACCTGGAAGCACCGAAAAAGCAGGCGGATTCGCAACACAAAGCAACACATCCGCACTGGGCACCAGCAATGGCCCCCAGGCTTCAGCCAAAATCGGTGCCGTGTGATGCGAAATTGTATTAGAGGCAGGCCTAGTTCCCAGCCACCAGTAAAGCACGCCGGCTAGCAGCGCTGTTACCACGACTCCAGCGCCAAAAGGTAGCAGCCAGCTTCTTTTCCATTCACGTTGACCTGCTGCTTCAACCCAAACGAATTCTTCGCGCGATGCGGGCGAAACCGCAAGCGGCGGCGTGTCAGATGACGTTCCCTTGCCATTCATTTGTGGATGCGGCTGGTTCTGGACAAAGTGCGGGCAGTAAGAACCTTTCTGCAACTCGATGCGCAGTGGGAGGTTGGGCTGTTCCCGCTCGTAAAACTCCTGCAGCTTTTTCCTGAGCGCGAAGGCCCGGGTTCGCACTGTCGAATCATCGCCTGGAGAATAATTGGCTGGCCGGCCAAGGGCTTCAATCCCGATTGAATACTCAGTCAGTTCATGGCCGCGCCCGGCCATCTCCATTTCACAAATGTATCTCAGGAAACTTTTCAACTGATCGGCGCGGGCAAAAGTCTGGCTGTGAAGCACGGATTCAAGCGCAGCGAATTTCTGTTCGCTGGTCAAGGACAGGCTGGTTCCAAGTAAGGGTTCGCGCATAAGTGCTTTTATCTGAATGAGTTTTGACGTATAGAAAACTGTGCTTGGCGGATGTTACCAAACGTTTCGTAACGTTCAAAGACTTGTCAGATATTTGAGTCACAAGTAAAAAGATATGATGTTCCTGCCATTTTACGCACAAATGAACAAAACCACTGGCTTTTGACAAACAAATGAACAAAGTCATTGGCTTTCGATGAGCAAAATAAACAGGATCACTGGCTTTGGCCTGCTGGATCTCTGGAAAATGCTATTGCGTTGATCTACAAAACCGTTCAATTCGCGAATCAAACAAGGAGAACCAAATGAAGAGAGCTTGGCTCATTCTATTTTTAAGTCTGTGTTGCGCGTTTCTGACAACTCTCTGTTATGCGCAAGAAACCGGCGATTTTCGGCCTGCGACAACGAATGTATGGGGTGCTGAATACCCGAAAGTAGACAGCCAGGGCCGCGTCTTGTTGCGCGTGAAAGCGCCTGACGCCACCAAAGTCAGAATCAATTTCTGGAGCAATCCGAAAGCGGAAATGACAAAACAGGCTGATGGATTTTGGACATACACCACCCCCCCCATGGTTCCCGGGCTGCATTATTACAACTTCGTCGTAGATGGTGCGGAGGCGACCGACACGGGCAGCCAGTCCTTTTTCGGCGGCAGCAAATACGCCAGCGCCGTTGAAGTGCCGGAGCCGGGTTCGACGTATTATTCGATTCAGGATGTGCCGCACGGTCAGGTGCGCGATATTTGGTATCACTCGAAAGTAACTGGCAGTTGGCGGCACGCGATGGTCTATCTGCCGCCGAGTTACGAGACGCAAACCAAACAGCGCTTCCCTGTGCTCTATCTGCAACACGGCGGCGGTGAAGATGAAACAGGCTGGATTCGGCAGGGACGCGCGAATTTCATTTTAGATAACCTGTTGGCCGAAGGGAAAACCAAACCCATGATCATTGTCATGGCGTATGGATACGCCAAACGCGCAGGCCAGCCTGCGCCCGCAGTGACTGGTCCGCCGACTTCGCCGGATCGCGCCAAGGCGATGCAGGAAATGTTTTCCGCATTTGAAGACGACCTTACACAGGCACTGATTCCCTTCGTTGACAAAACCTATCGAACAATTCCCAACCGCGATAGCCGCGCGATGGCAGGTCTTTCGATGGGCGGCATGCAAACCTTCCAGATCACACTGAAGAACCTCGACACCTTTGCTTACATCGGCGGCTTCAGCGGCGCTGGCGGCGGTATGGGCGGCGGCCCGGTTGATCTGAAGACTGCTTTCGGCGGTGCAATGAGCGATGCGACAGCGTTCAATAAGAAGGTTCGTTTGGTGTGGGTGGGCATCGGCACAAAAGAACCGGAGCGAATGTATCAAGGTGTCAATAACTTTCACCAGACGCTGGAAAAAGGCGGCATCAAACACATCTATTACGAATCGCCTGAAACAGATCACGAATGGCAAACATGGCGGCGCTCCCTGAAAGATTTTGCGCCCAGGCTGTTTCGTTAAGCTGTCATGCATTTTCGCAATTCACTGAGGACAAGAATGCTCAAAATGAAATCTGTTTGTTTGCTGATGTTAGTGTTTGGACTTGCGCTACCAATCGTCGCGCAAGTCCAAACCGAAGTGCCACCCGTCATTCCGGGCGCAAAGCCCGTCAAAGTGGAGCGCATCAAAATTCACGGGACGGCTTTGGAGGGGAACCTGGAAGGCGATGCGGTTGACCGCGATGTTCTGGTCTTTCTGCCGCCGAGTTACGACAAACAAAAGTCGCGGCGCTATCCGGTTGTGTATGCCTTGCATGGCTATTCCATTGGTGCGGAACAATGGAGCAAGGAAATCCATGTGCCGCAAACCATCGAAGGCGCGTTCGCTCAAGGCGCGCAAGAGATGATCGTCGTGCTGCCCGATTCCAAAACCATCCACAATGGTTCGATGTATTCCAGCTCTGTGACGACCGGGGATTTCGAGAATTTCATCGCGCGCGATGTCGTGGCCTACATTGACGCGCATTACAGAACGCTTCCAAATCGGCAAAGTCGTGGCTTGGTTGGGCATTCGATGGGCGGTTACGGCGCGACGCGCATTGGGATGAAGCACGCGGATGTTTTTGGCAGCTTGTACATCATGAGTCCGTGCTGTTTGTCTGCACGCCAGGCCGGCCCGGCAAATCCGGAACTGGAAAAGACGCTGGCGGAAGTAAAGACGGCTGAAGATTCGGCCAAATTGCCATTCCCTGCTCGCGCCAATCTTGCCGCCGCTGCGGCATGGGCGCCGAATCCCAAAAATCCGCCGCTTTACCTGGATCTGCCGCGCAAGAACGGCGAAGTCCAACCGGACGTGCTGGCAAAGTTCGCGGCAAATGCGCCGCTGGCTTTTATTGATCAATACATCGGAAATCTGAAGCAATACCGCGCAATTTCGATTGATGTCGGAGACAAGGACGGACTGCGGGTTGATTCTGGCAAGCTGCACGATGTGTTGGATAAATACGGAATTGCGAACAGCTTTGACCTGTACCAAGGCACGCACACCAGCGCGGTGGCGGTACGGTTTCAGAATTATGTCATGCCGTTCTTCAGCAAGAATTTGTGTTTCGGCAAAACCTGCAAATAACCAGTTCAGAAACAAACAGCACACTCTTTATGTACAAAAACCTTGTGGCAATTGTTTTCGTGATGATGATTGCCGTCTTCGCCCGGCCAGCACTGACAAACGGACTTGACGGGCAGATCGGCATTCATGACCCGTCTACCATTGTTATGTGCGACGGCAAGTATTACACCTACGGCACGGGTGGAACGACGCTCATTTCGGATGATGGCTGGACGTGGCGGCGCGGTCCGAATCTTCCGCGTCGTGGGCTGGCCCCTGATGTGATTCACATCGGCGACAAATATTTCCTGTACATCGCCGCCAACAGCGGAGTCACGAAAGCCGATATTTTCCTGCTCTCAAACAAAACGCTTGATCCCAATTCGCCCGATTACAAATGGGAAGAAGGCGGCATAGTCGCGTCGTCCGATGGTGTTGAAGACTGCAACGCAATTGATCCGGGCGTGATGCTTGACCCAACGACCAAGAGGCTGTGGCTCGTGTATGGTTCTTATTTCGGCTACATCCGGCTGGTCGAACTCGATCCCAAAACAGGCAAGCGTCTGAATCCAGCCGTCAAGCCGGTCAATATTGCGATCAACAGCGAAGCCTCGATCATGATTTATCGCGAAGGCTGGTATTACCTGTTGGTCACGCACGGCAGTTGCTGTCGCGGAGCCGATTCGGGCTACAACATTCGCGTCGGTCGCGCGAAGAAAGTTACCGGGCCATTTCTCGACAACATGGGCGTAGACATGATTCAGGGTGGCGGCAAGCTGTTTGCCACGTCCGCTGGTCGCGTCATTGGCCCCGGTCATTTCGGTTTATTTGATTTAGGCGACGGCATGCAGCGGTTCTCGCTACATTACGAAGCCGATTTGGACAGAGGCGGAGCCAGCGTGCTGGATATTCGCCCGTTGCAATGGAAAGACGGTTGGCCAGTTGCGGGTGACAATTTGCAAGCTGGCACTTATCAGCTTGAATCCGTGCGCACAGGCACTGTGCTTGAACTCGCAGTCGAAGGTTTTCCTGTTGGTGGCCGACCTGTCAGACGTGGCCCTCCGCCGGGTGCGACGCCGCCTACGGCTGGCAATCAAGGCCCACCGCAAGGTCCGCCACCCGGCGCTGGCCCCGGCACTGGAGGCGGAATTTTCGCGGGCACCGGCAAACCGATCCCAACGCAAGATGTCGCAGAAGTTTCGACAAAATGGCCCACGGGCAATGTCAACATTCGCATGGGCAATTACATGCTTCAGGCGCAGCAGAAATGGACGATTGAACCTGTTGCCAACGCTGGAGGCTATCTCGGCGCGCCGTATTTCAAAATCACAATTGCAGGGACTACGCGCACGCTGACGGCGACGGAAGGCGGCGAATTGATTGCTTTGCCCACGTTTACTGGAATCCCTGAACAGCTTTGGCGTTTTGATCAACTTGCCGATGGCACTTGGCGCATTAGCCCCAAAGCAATTCCCAACTCGAAAGAGCCGCTCGCCCTTTCAGCAGTGGGCAGCAGTTTCGCTACGCTTGCCAAGTTTGATCCCCAGAGCGAAAAGCAACGCTGGTTTATCAAGACGCCTTAAATATATGAATACGCACTTCATCAAAAACATTGCTCTTGTTGCGGTGATTACGATTTTAGCGATTGCTGCTTCTTCAAAGCTGACTGCCCAAACGCTCCCCGTGACATTGGCGAAACCTGCTACGCCAAGCAAATCTCCCAATGCGGACGGATTCATTCAACGCTGGCTTGTGCTGGAACCGATCGCGGCAACCGGCGTGACAGACAATGCCGTTCAGTCACTTGTCAAAAAAGACCTGTTCCCGAACCAGTTCACCGTTGTGCCCAAAGACGGCGACAAAGTCAGCGTCGGCAACAATGAACTCACCTGGCACGCGTTGGATACGCTGAATTACAACGTCAATCTGTTTCACTTTGCGCGGGCGCAAGGCAAGAAGACTTCGGATGTTCTTTTCTGGGCAGTAACGGTCATCAATAGTCCGCGCGAAATGAAAGATGTGCGGCTGGCAATTGGTTCCAACGCCGCTTCGGTCTGGTGGGTAAACGGCAAAGAAGTCATAGGCATTTACGGCGACCGCCAGGCGGTCATTGACGATGGCGTCTCCAAACGTTTGACGCTCAACCAAGGGCAGAACATCATTCGTGCAGCAATTGTGAATGGTGGCGGGGCAACAGACTTTTGCGCTCGGTTTCTTGATGCTGATGACAAGCCGCTCAAGGGAATAACCGTGAGCCTGGGGAAGTGAGCGCCACACACGCTGACACTAAAGTTCAAACGCAACGCCTAGTGCTAATCGCATGAAAAAGAACAGCATTGTTTGCGTCTCTCTCGCCCTTGTTTTTCTGCTGGTGGGAGCGACAGCGAATTCGCAAACCTCTGACCAAAAGAAAACGTGGACAGCCGATAACGGCAATGGCACGTTTACCAATCCACTGTTTTACGAAGAGTTTTCTGACCCTGACATGATTCGCGTCGGCGAATATTTTTACCTGACCGGAACGACAATGCATTCGATGCCCGGATTGCCGATTTTGCGTTCACGCGATTTGGTCAACTGGGAATTTGTCGCTTACGCGCTGGACAAGCTGGATTTGGGTCCAGCGTTTCGGTTGGAAGAAGGCAAGAACGTTTACGGTCGTGGCATCTGGGCTCCAAGCTTTCGCTATCACAAAGGCACGTATTACATCTTCAGCAACGTGAACGGGCAGACGACGCAGAAATTTACGGCAACCAACCCGGCAGGCCCGTGGACGCGCACGCCGATGAAAGTTTCGTTGCACGACTTGTCGGTGTTGTTCGATGACAACGGCAAAGTCTGGGTAGTATGGGGCTATGAAGGGGTTCATCTCGCGCAACTTAATGCAGATTTGACCGACATCGTGCCGGACACGGATCGTGTGATTATTCCCAAAGGGTCCGGCATTGGCGAAGGCGCGCACTTTTACAAAATCAACGGCAAATATCTGATTACGAGCGCATGGTATATGGGCGCGATGCGTATGCCCGCCGCGCGCGCCGACCGGCCGGAAGGACCGTACGAATACAATCAAGCCATCAGCATTGACGAAGACTTCGGGTTGATGAAAGGCAAAGGGCTGACGCGGGATAAAAAAATAACGCCTGCCAATCCGTCGGCACGCGGCAGAATGTCTTTGCATCAGGGCGGAATCATTCAAACGACGAAAGGCGAGTGGTGGGGCTTTTCGATGATGGATTACAACTCGGTTGGACGACTGACCTGTTTGTCGCCGATTACGTGGCAGGACGGCTGGCCTTATTTCGGCTTGCCGGGCAATTTGAAACGCACGCCGCGCACATGGGTCAAACCGAATACCGGATAC
Organism: uncultured Heliomicrobium sp.; assembly: GCA_964383955.1. GTDB lineage: Bacteria > Acidobacteriota > Blastocatellia > RBC074 > RBC074 > RBC074. Next base: position 9,479 of record CAYLJQ010000202.1, read on the forward strand.
AACGACAAACCGGCTGTGCCTTACGATCACAACGATGATTTCTCAGCGACGAAGCTGAAACCGATTTGGCAGTGGAACCACGTCCCAGTGAACGACAAATGGTCGCTGACCGAGCGCAAAGGTTTTTTGCGCTTGCATACACTACCCGCCAAAAGTTTTTGGGAAGCGCGCAATACGCTCACACAACGCGCCGTCGGCCCGAAATCTTCGCCCGTCCTGAAACTCGACCTAACCAATTTGCAGCCCGGCGATGTTGCTGGCTTAGCGTTATCGAATAAGCCTTATGCCTGGATCGGCGTTGAACGCGAGGACAAAGGATTCGTCACCGCCCAATTCAATGAACACACTGGCAAAACCGAACGCGCCGCTTTGACAGGCAACACGCTCTGGCTGAAAGTGGATTGCGACTTCCTGGCGGAAATGGCGCAGTTCAGTTATTCCCTGGATGGCAAGCAATTCACGCCATTCGGCGAACCGTTCGAGATGGTCTATCAACTGACTACGTTTCAGGGCATTCGTTATTCGCTGTTTGCCTACAACGGCGCGGGGCGCGGCGGCGGCCACGCGGATTTCGACAGCATTACGGTTCACGAATCGCATCCGAACGGTTTGATGCGCCCGATTCCATACGGCAAACAAATTCGCCTGACGTCGTTTCAAAAAAATACCGGCTTGGCTGTGCAATCAAACAGGCTGGCTTCCGGCGCGCCGGCTTCGCCCGG
>CAYLJQ010000203.1:0-10170 GCA_964383955.1 uncultured Heliomicrobium sp.
CTCTCAAAGCTCCGCAATCCAAATTACCGGACGGCCTGTGGAGTTGTCTTTAACTTCTGTCAGCGCGCAAACCGTGCGGCTAAGCGTTGTGCCGATCGAAAACGGCAAGCCGAAGCCCATTCAACAAGACGGTTCGCTGGCGACACAAACCTGGCCTGCGCCGGTTGCACGGATCACTTCCCTGCCGCAAGAACGCACCGTGCGTTGTGGCACACTCAGTGTAAAGCTATCGCCATCGCCGCTGACCGTTCGCGTCGAAGCCGCTGATGGGCATTTGGTGCAGCAACTTCGTCTGGATGAACAAACCGGCGTCTTGAATTTTCAGACCGGCGACAAACCGATCTTGGCGTTTGGACAAGGTGGGCCGCAGTTTGACCGGCGCGGCGAAACGTACACCAATCGCAACGGGCAGGGCGGCTATAAACTGCGAACGCACGGCGGGCGCGTGCCCATCCAATGGCTGATCGGAACGGGCGGCTGGGCAATGTTCATTCATCATCCCTACGGCGCGTTTGACCTGACCGGGCCGGAAGGCAAGTTGACGCCGCGCGTTCCTGACAGGCCGGAAAGCAGCGTGGCAGGGGCACTGGCGGGCAGCGAACTGGGTGCATTGCCCCTGGACGTTTTCATCGTCGCCGCGCGCGAACCGGCGCAGGTGATGGCCGAATACGCGCGGCTGACCGGCAAGCCGGAACTGCCACCGCTGTGGACGTTTGGTTATCTGCAATCGCATCGCACGCTGGCTGGGCCGGAAGAAATCATGTCCGTCGCCCGCACCTTCCGCGAAAAGAAACTTCCCTGCGACGCCCTGATTTACCTGGGCACGGATTTCACGCCCTCCGGCTGGAACACGCACAACGGCGAATTCACATGGCATCCGAAAAACTTCCCCGAACCGAAAAAGATGATTGATGATTTGCATGCGCAAAACTTCAAAGTCGTGCTGCACACCGTCATCGAAGGCCGGAAGCTGACCGGTTCCGTCACTGATAAATGCACCGCTGCGCCTTTGCCCAGCGGGCGCACGCCAGACGGCAAATGGCCGGACAACCGGCAAGTCAGTTGTTACTGGCCGGTTCACAAATCGCTTTACGACACGGGCATTGACGGCTGGTGGCCGGATCAGGGTGACGGGCTGGATCAGGTTTCGCGGCTGGCCCGCATTCGCATGTATTACGAAGGTTCGCAACAACTGCGTCCCAATCAGCGCGTGTTTGCGCTGCATCGCAACGGGCAAGCAGGAATGCAACGCTTTGCGGCCTTCCTGTGGTCGGGCGATGTGTATTCGACTTGGGAAACGCTGAAAACGCACGTGCCCATTGCCGTCAACACGGGCCTGACGGGAATTCCCTGGTGGGGCACGGACATCGGCGGATTCGTTCCGACCAAAGAATACACCGGCGAATTGCACGTCCGTTGGTTTCAGTTCGGCGCGTTTTGCCCGCTGTTTCGCGCACACGGCAGAACCTGGCATTTGCGTTTGCCGTGGGGCTGGAACACCGGCCAATTGGGACACGACGAAATTGCGCGCTACACCGGCGGCGCGGCCAACCCTGACCTGAGCGAATTGCGCAACGCCGAAGTCGAGCCGATCTGCAAAAAGTATCTGGAATTGCGATACCGGATGATGCCGTATCTGTATTCCGCCGTGCGCGAAACGTATGAAACCGGATTGCCGGTCATGCGCGCGTTGTGGCTGCACCATCCCGACGACGCGGCTGCTGTCGCGCGCGGCGATGAGTATCTGTGGGGACGCGATTTGCTGGTTGCGCCGGTTGTGGAAAAAGGTGTGACCACGCGCAACGTCTATCTGCCGCGCGGCGACTGGTACGACTTCTGGACGGAAGAAAAACTTACAGGCGGGCGCGAAATCTCTCGCCCGGTGGACTTGGCGACGATGCCGCTGTATGCGCGCGCCGGAACGATTTTGCCGCTTGGCCCGGTCAAACAATTCACGGCTGAAAAAGTTGACGGCCCGCTGACGCTGACGGTTTATCCCGGCGCGGACGGCGCGTTCACGCTGTATGAAGACGACGGGGTGACTTTCAATTACCGCCGTGACGGATGGACGAAAATTCAGGCAACGTGGAACAATGCGCGCCGCACGCTTTCGCTGCGCCTGGTTCCGGGTTCAAAACTGAATCCCACGCAGCGCCGCGAAATCGAAGTCCGGCTCGCGCCCGAAAAAACAACGCGCAAAGTCGTCTTTGAAGGACGTCCCATCGAAATCAAATTCTGAAACCTGGGTACGCACAGCCTCCGGCGTGCGGTCGTGGCTGGCAGACTGATAGAAGCCACCAATTCCGCCGCGAAAGCCCGCACGCTGCAAGCGATGCGTACCCAGGCGCAGAACAGAAGACCGCTGAAATAGCAGAGTCACCTGCCGAGGTTGCCCTGCATTTTCCAGGGAGAATCATCACCGTGAGCAAATTCAGGCTGAAAATTACCGGCGCGAGTTTCGCGTTCTTTATTCTGCTGGCATTGGCGCTGAATCCGCCCGCCCAGCAAGCGCAAAATCAACAAGCCCCATCTGGAAGACCTGCACCGACACCGACGCCAACTCCAACATTGGGCTTGGAGCAAGGTTATCTGGAATTCGACACCCCCGATTTCACCCTGAAGCTGGTGAAGGCTTCACAAACCATCGCGGCGCTACAGCCCAAAGGCGGCAACGGATTCGATTTCACACCCGCCGACCGCCTGGTTCAGCGCGCCAGCAATGGTTATCAGCATGTGGGCGACCTGACGATTCGCGTGCGCGCAGGCAACACCGGTGAATGGAAAGAGTATTCCACCGCCACCGCACGCAAAGCCGTCACAGCATTGTCAGCTTCCGGGCAAACGCTTGCCGCCGCCGATTTGACGCCGACCCTGCCAGCAGATTGTCCGGTGCAAATTACACGCAGTTGGGTTCTGGAAAATGGCCGTCTCGCCTTGCGCTACGAACTGAAAAACAAGACTTCGCAACCGCTGCAAATCGGCGCGCTGGGCATTCCGATGAGCTTCAACAACCACATCACCGGACGCAACTTGCAACAGTCGCACGAAATCTGTTCCTTCTCCGATCCGTACATCGGCCAGGACGCGGGTTATTTGCAGGTGACGCGCCTGACTGGCAAAGGCCCCGCGCTGGTCGTTGTGCCGGAAAGCAAGACTCCGTTTGAGGCGTATCAACTGCTGAACGAACCCATGCGCCCGGCGCAAACTTTTGAAGGAACCTTCGCCTGGATGGCGCACAGCCAGGCGTATGCGGAAACCGAATGGAAAGGCGTGGAGCAGTGGAATTCGCCGACCAGCGCGACACTTGCGCCGAACGCCAGCCGAACTTACGGCGTGCGCTTTCTGCTTTCCGACGAAATTCGCAACATCGAAAAAACGCTGGCCGCCAACAATCGCCCCGTGGCCGTAGGCATTCCCGGCTACGTGCTGCCGCAGGACATCGAAGCAAAACTTTTTCTGAACTCCAAAAGCAAAGTCGCCAGCATTGTCGCGGAACCCGCAGGCGCGATCAGCATTCGCAAAGACAAACCCACCAGCAAAGGCTGGCAGGCCTACACGCTGAGCGGCAAGACCTGGGGACGTTCGCGCCTGCTGGTGAAATACGCGGACGGCAGCAATCAATCCATCAGCTATTACGTCATCAAAGCTTCCACGCAGGCCGTCGCCGACATGGGCAACTTCCTGTTTACGAAGCAGTGGTTCGTTGATCCGAACGATCCGTTTCGCCGCAGCCCGTCTGTGATGAGCTACGACCGCGAAGCCGACAAGATCGTTTCGCAGGACAGCCGCGTCTGGATTGCGGGCCTGGGCGATGAAGGCGGTTCCGGTTCGTGGCTGGCCGCCGCGATGAAACAGTTCGGCCAACCCAACCGCGAAGAAGTCGCCAAGTACGAACAGTTCATTGATGGCGTGTTGTGGGGCGGCTTGCAGTACAAAGAAGGCCCGAACAAATACGGCGTGCGCAAAAGCATGCTGTTTTATTCACCCGCCGACGTGCCGGGCTTCCAATACGACCCGGCGTTGAACTGGACAACGTGGACAAGCTGGAAAAAAGCCGATGCCGAATCCATCGGGCGCGGATACAACTACCCGCACGTCGTCGCGGCGTACTGGTCAATGTACCGGGTTGCGCGCAACAACGAAGGACTGGTCAAGAATCACGGCTGGGATTGGTATCTGGAACAGGCGTACCAGACGACGAAATTCACCTTCAGCCGCAACGCAGACGCTCGCAATCGCCGACGCGTTGGTTATGTCGAACTCGGCTTGATGGAAGGCGACATTTTCCTGATGGTGCTGCAAGACCTGAAACGCGAAGGCTGGACTGAAAAAGCCGCCGACATCGAAGCCTTGATGAAAGAACGCACTGAGCGTTGGCGGAAAGAAGCCTATCCTTTCGGCAGCGAAATGGCGTGGGATTCAACCGGACAGGAAGAGGTTTATGCCTGGTGCGATTATTTCGGCTACGACGACAAGGCGTTGGTGTCCCTGAATTCCATCATCGGTTACATGCCGACGGTTCCGCATTGGGGTTACAACGGCAACGCCCGCCGCTATTGGGACTTCCTGTACGGCGGCAAAATCCGCCGCATCGAACGCCAACTGCATCATTATGGTTCCGGCCTGAACGCGATTCCCGTGCTGTCGCATTATCGCGAACATCCCGAAGACCTGTATTTGCTGCGCATCGGCTACGGCGGAACGATGGGCGCACTGACCAACATTGACCAGGCAGGCTTTGCCTCTGTCGCCTTTCACTCCTTCCCTTCCACGCTGAAATGGGACGCCTACAGCGGCGATTACGGCCCGAACTTCTTCGGCCACGCGCTGAACACTGGGACGTACCTGATCAACCATCCCGACTTCGGCTGGCAGGCTTTTGGCGGCAACGTCAAAACCAAGGGCGACTGGATTAACGTCACGCCGCTGGATTCGCTGCGAATGCGCGTTTATCTGGCTTCGCGTGGACTGTGGCTGACGCTGGATGCAGGTCGCTTTGAAACCGTCGAACTGAACACCAAAACCGGCACCGTCCGCATTGGTTTGGCCAGCGCAACTGCGGAAACACCGCATGCCCGCTTGCGAATTGAACAGCCCGCCAAAATCGCTGGCGTCGGCAGCTATCAGCCCAGCCAATCTTTCAAGCAGGAACGTGAAGCTTTCACGATTCCGTTGAAAACGGGTACGACTTGGGTTGAATTGAGCAATGGCCGCTGAAGGTTTGAAGTGAAAATAAAAGCTAGGGGGAACTGATCAATCAGTTCCCCCTTTTTAACAGAGCGCTCTATGATTTTTAGCGATAAACGTTTTCGCCGCGGTTGTTTTTCCACTCGCGCTCGAAATACTCAGCGTCTTCCGGTGTGCGCGGGTTGACGCCCATGACGATTCCGCCGTTTTTGATGTCTTGTTCGTAAAGTTTCGCCCGGTCTTCCGGGATGCCTGCGCCAACCAGTGCGCCAATCAATCCACCCGTCGCTGCGCCTGCGCCTGCGCCTGCCAGCGCCGCTGCGATTGGGCCGGCAATGACAATCCCAAGTCCGGGAATCGCAAGCGTGGTTCCGACGGCTGCCACCGCTGCCAAAATTGCGCCGACTGTTCCACCAATTGCTCCGCCTGCTCCAGCACCTTCCAGCGCTTTGCTGCCAAGCCCGGTACCGGTATCAGCGTCGTCAGAAAAATGCTTTTTGCGCGTATCGTCCGACATCAGCAGATTCACGTCATCTTTCGAATAGCCGCGACTGCCCAGAGAATTGTAAGCGCGCTCGGCGTTTTCACGATCTCTGAAGGTGCCTGTGACCCAATTACTGCTAGTACCCGTAGCTTTCTTCGTTGCGTTTGCCATTTGAACTCCTTGTTGGATATAGGGATAGCCCCGCCGATTCAAAAGCGGTAGAACCTATCCTGTGATCTAAGCCTGACCAATTTATGCAACCTGCTGTTCAAGGCTGCCAGGATTCATAGGGCAATAGTTGTTCCGGCGTAAAAATGCCGATTTTGGTGAATTTACGCCCTTCATATCCGAAAAAGTGAATGATGAGCCGACAAGCCCCGAAGTTCCGGCAAGGAATGTTCTTATTTGAAACGTGCAAACGTACCAATTTGCGATGCGTACATTATTAGAATCCGGCGGATTGATTGTCTGCTGTTTCAGGCTGCGCAGCGATCATTTGGCCCGGTAAAGTGATGTCGCTTCAGCCCCATCGCATATATGAGCTTTCAGCAGATTCCATTTTTGCCATTCGGCTACCAGTCTTTCAGAACTGAAGTTATATTGTCGCGGAAGCTTCGGTCACAGTCGAAATTACGACTTTGTGACACACCAATAAAAGATGTGAGGATTTACAGTGAAGATAAGCATCAGGATTCTAAGTATGCTGACGATGGTTTGCCTGGTCGTAGTTTGCGGATGGGCGCAAGAACTGGACGGACGATGGGACGGAAAGGTCACCTTCGGCACTCTGGAAGTTCCATTCACAATCCATTTTGAGCCGAGCGGTAAAACGCTCAAAGGGTCTTTGGTAAATGGCGAGACCCGCGTTTCTTCCACAGAAGGCAGTTATGAAGCGGGAACCTTGCGCCTCACGTTTGGGACATCCGGGACACGGTTGGAAGCGAAACTGGCGAATGGGCAACTTCAAGGTACAGTTGGGACTGTTGAACAGATGCGCCCCTTCACTGCGTCACAGTTCTGTTCGTGCGCGCCCGAAGGCGAAGCGGGACCGGATATTTCCGGAACCTGGGAAGTGTCGGATTCGAGCTTGCGCCTGACAATCCGGCGAAAAGGCGAGGACACCTTTGCCACCATTTCGCGCCCCAGCGGCGAGTTGGGACCGCTGGCCGGACGCTCTGACGGATTGACCTTCAGCCTTCATTACTTTGATGGAATCCGTGCTGCCGTGCTTGAAATCGAGCTGCGCAAGGACGGCGGCCTCGACCTGAAATTCACGGAACCGGAAACCGGCATAAAAAAGTATCGGGCAGTCCAGGCACCACCCCAAAAGTAAATGCGGCGCGTCCTGGCTGAATCCTCTTGTCGCTAATGGCCGTGCGTAATCTACGATGTTCGAAGTATCGCAGTGGGAATGGAGTCGGTATTGGTAATTACCTGGCGCTGCGGCAGGTAATGAAGCAGCAGATCTGTTTCCTTCTTGACCACGCCGTAGCACTCGCAACTCAGAGTTTCAAGTTTCGGACGGTCAAGCACCTTGATCAATCCACGCGAATACGAAATCACGCCCAGCCGCTGCAATTCCAGCGCGGCATTGGTGACGCCTTCGCGGCGAACGCCAAGCATGTTGCTGATGAATTCCTGTGTCATCGTCAAGTGATTATGAGACAGGCGATCCATGGAAAGCAGCAACCAGCGGCAGAGCTGCTGATCAATCGAATGATGCCGGTTGCAAACTGCGGTCTGAGAGATTTGCGTAATCAGAGCCTGCGTGTAGCGCAGCATCAGCATCAACAACTGGCCGTGGCGGCTGAACTCCTCTTTCACCTGCCGTCTGGGAAGCCGGTACGCATAACCGGCGCTTTGTACCAGCGAACGGTTCGGCGTGCTCTCTCCACCCATAAACAAACTAATTCCTAGCAACCCCTCGTTGCCGACCACAAGGATTGCGGTCGTTGCCCCGTTTTCCAACACGTACTGCAGCGAGAGTATGGAGTCGGTGGGAAAATAGACGTGACGCATTGGGTATCGGGATTCATACAGGAGAGCGCGCAACGGCAGTGGCACCAGTTCCAGGTACGGGAACAAACGGCCTTGGACCTCAGGCGACAAGGCTGCCAGAAGATGATTCTGCTGGGGATGGGGTTTGGAGGACATATTGGCGCTCTTGAAATTGGGTTGTTGGCTCAAAGCCGCTTGAACGCACTTTTTGTCCCATACCACTTCGGTGCAGGACTCACAGATGGTGAGGGATCCGAGAGCTCGCATAAGATGAGCCTGTTTCTGTTAGAACACTGCCCTGCTAATACCATTACACTCGACAAATCCTACTCCTCACTTTTTTGCGTTGAGAATTCATCAACACTCTCAAACCATACCTAATTCTTTGAATGCCCGATCCACTGGCTACCGGCTTCACGACGCAGCCAACACAGCTTAGCTTGGCCCCAAATATTCGACAACCGAAAAAAATGACTCCCACAATCTGCGCGCAGGATTCCATTTTCCTCCGGCTTGTTTGATCTTTCGCTGCAGAGTCGTGATGCGGCTTAACAAATAAGACTTCAGTCAGCGGCTCAGGGTTTCCGGCAGTGACCGCATGAATTCGTGGATGGATGCGATCTGGCTGTTCTCCGATATGAACTCGAAGTCAGCGGCACTGACCGAGAGCGTTCCAGAGTTCTGGGACGCGCCGACGCCTGCATGCAGCGCCGGGCATTCGTCAATCAGCGCCAACAGGACGGTCCAAGCCAACAGGTCCAAGGACGCGATCACATCCAGCGCGTCCCGTGCGTGCCAGGGAGTTCCTGCCCGCCAATGTTTCTTCAGCTCGATGCGAAGCGCATCAAGGTCTCGCTGAAGCTCGCGGTCGTCGCACTGCATATTGCCCAAGACTTCGATCAATTGTTTCGCCGCGTACATGCCAACTTCGTCGTGGAGAATCCGCCATCCAACCTGGAAGACGCTGACAAGGTCGTGGTCAACCAGGAAAGAGACAGGCACTTCCGTCGTGTCTGCCGGAAGCCAATGAGGCGGCCAGTTTTCCAGGCCAAGATTGCAAACGGCTATGGCTGCCTCCGACGCTTCTTGCGCTGTAAAGGGCCGCGCCTGGATGGAGCATCCAGCCAGCAGCGTATTCGCCAGATAAGCGAGTTCCTCATTCCTCGCCTGGTAAGCCTGAGGGTTCTGGTAAAGCGTGAATTCCAGACGCGTTTGGATTTGGCCGAGGCGCTGCTGCGTCGCATCCGCTCCCCTGAGCAAGGTTCTGGGTGGCTGCGCAATGATTTCGGCATCGCGCAATACTTCGAAGACTGCGGCGACTGCCTCTGCGGAATCTTCCTGGGCAGAAGACGAAGAAGGCTCCGCCCCCGCCAGAAGCTCTGATGCGACTGATGGGGAGGTTGTGCTGTTAAAGTCCGAAGTGGTTGTCTCCTGAATGGCCTGAAAATACGCGCGCACAAGCGGGTTGGCAGGCGGCTTGGCGTCACTCTCAAGCCGAAGTTCCTGTGCCATCTGCAAGAACGCGCGAGCCTGCGCGGGCGGCACATATCCCTGTTTCTCGCGGCGTCCTTCACGACCGGCTTCAAGCTCGAACACGGCCTGAGCTTTTTTGGAAAGCAGGTCGTCCAGTCCGTCCACATCGAACCCTTCGTTTGAGAGCGTGACGCATCTTCGCATCACCTGATGAAAATACTCTGTGTGCTCTGTTCCAAGAGCCAACAAAACCTCTGTGATCGCTTCCCAGGAGTCGGCGCGCTTCGCCAAGAGCAAATAGCTGCCCAGGTCGAAAGTCAGTCCAATATCATGAACACTAATCGCGTCCGCGTAGAAGGTCATCAATTCTCCGTCCAGCGTCTCGTAAGGCGTTACCGCCGCACGGTCATAAACGAACGCATGTTGCGCAAGTCCGGTCGCCACCAAATCAGCGTCTATCCCCGCAAGCTTTTGTGCAGCCACCTCCGCCCCCGCTTCCAATAGCACTTCGATCCACACGCCGAACCGGTCGGCATCGAACTGTTCGTCCTGCCCTGCCGTGGCGGCGCGCCACAAATCCAGATCAAACACTTGCGCCAATTGCTCCGGCGTCGCTAGCGCCAAAAGTTCGCCGCAATCTTCAAGCCCAATTTTCTGAATGACGCCGCTAAGCAAATCAGGCTGAAGCCGAGGGACGACCTGCTCCAGATTGGGCGTGTTCAGGATGCGATCAAGCAGTTTACGCCCACCCGTCGCATCACGTTGCACTGGTTTATCGCTGTCGGGACGTGGCGTAAGTGGTTGCAAGGCGTTTGCAAAGCTGTTCATGCGTGCATCTCCTTTATGTTGAGATGAGCCTTGCCCAGAGGCAGCATGGTTCATCAAACCTTCTTTCAGAGAGAACCCTCTACTGTGGAGAGTGCGCCTTCTTTGGCTTTGATTGCAGAGCCGCGACATCATCTACATTTAGAAAAGTGAGGCAAGTTTTTGAGGGTGTTTTTTGAGGGCTGAAAAGATGCAATTTGGGG
>CAYLJQ010000204.1:0-10134 GCA_964383955.1 uncultured Heliomicrobium sp.
CGACGTGACGCTTGAAATCGGCCAGATTGTTGACGACAAAACAGAACTTTATGGCGTCGTCCCATTGGTCAATACCAGTTCCGCGGTTGTGGACGGAGTCATCAACAAACAGGTGATCGAAAACCTTCCCCTCAATGGCCGCAACTTTCTGGAATTGGCGCTGCTGGTTCCCGGCAACACTCCCGCTCCCAATTTCGATCCGACCAAAACCAACAGCGTCATTATTTCGTCCGCCGGGCAACTGGGACGCGGCAACAATGTGACGATTGACGGCACGGACAACAACGATGATGTCGTCGGCGGTCCGCTGCTGAACATTTCGCAAGACGCCGTCCAGGAATTCCAGATTGCCACCAACCGCTTTTCAGCGGAACTTGGTCGTTCGTCGTCTTCGGTCATCAATGTTGTGACCAAAGCGGGCACAAACGATTTGCACGGCTCATTTTCCTTCTTTGAACGCGACCGTCGCTTGCAGGGATTGCCGGCAACATTCAATCGCACTGGAAATCAAAAACCACCGTTTGACCGCCAGCAATACTCTGGCACGCTTGGCGGCCCAGTGGTTAAAAATCGCGCGTTTTGGTTCGGCTCGTTCGAATATCGCAACCAGGACGGCGCGGTTCTGGTTGGCGAACGCAATGTGGCAACACGCACGATTCGCCAGAATTTTGCGCCTGCGCCGCAGGATGATCTGCTGGGATTGGCACGCGGAGACTGGAAGGTTTCTGATCGTAACGATCTGAGTTTCCGTTACGCCATAGAGCGGCTGAAAGACATTGGTGCCACCAAGCTGGATCGCGCCATTGGCTCCGCTTCGCAGCGGCAAAACAGCCGCAACAATCACCAGACGTTTTTGACCAATTGGACAGGCGTTTTGTCGCCAACGGCAGTCAACAGCTTCAGCTTCAGCATCAACAACTTCATCAATCGCACGATTCCTGTGGCGACAGGGCCGCAACTGACCTTCCCATCCATTCAGGACGGCGTTTCGTTCCGCGTGCCGCAACAAACAAAAATGAATCGGCTGCAATTCGCGGACACGCTTTCGCTGATTCACAGCGCGCACACATTCAAATTCGGCGGCGAGTTTCAGCGTGTGGACGCCGATTTCGACCTGGGAGTTTTTCAACAAGGCAGAATCGAACTGGTGCAGGATTTTGCAGACTTCGACCACAACGGCGATGGCCGGGTTGACGACAACGATCTGCTGTTCGCCGTGACGTTGCGCAGTTCGAAACCGACGCAGGCGTTGGTGCTGCCTGACAACGACAACAATTACTTCGCGCTGTTTGCCCAGGACGACTGGCGCGTCAACCGAAACCTGACGCTGAATCTGGGGCTGCGTTACGAACTGGACAGCAACGTCAAAAACATCAGCGGATACGGAAACATCAATCCGCTGGTGCAGAGTTTTTACAAAGGCAGCCGCGGCATGGACAAAAACAACTTTGCGCCGCGCATCGGATTCAACTGGGCAACAAATGACGGCAAAACAAGCATTCACGGCGGCTACGGCATTTACTATGACCGCATAACGCTGCAAATCATTTCGCTGGAACGCGGGCTGGACGGTCGCGCGCTGGCGGTTGAAGTGCGCGCGGGAAATGTGCTGACCGATCCGACAGGCATGCCAATTTTCATTGATCCAGCGACAGGCAGATTCCGCCCCGGAGCGCCGACGCTGGCCAGTCCCTTCAGCGGCTTCATCCTGCCGGGTGCGGGCGCGTCTGGCATCAACATCATTGATAACGACCTGCAGAACCCGATGGTGCAGCAGTTCAACTTCGGCATTCAACGCGAATTCGCGCGCGATTTTGTCTTGCGCGCCGACGTCATTCACAACTTTGGCACCCGCTTCATCATCGGGCGCACCATTGGCCAGGTTAACAACCCGGTCGTAGGCGGACCGGATCGCGTGGTCAATCTGGAATCCAGCGTCAAAACGAAATACGACGGCTTGCTGCTCAGCGCGGAAAAACGCTTTTCCAACCGCTATCAGTTCCGTGCCTCGTACACGCTGTCGAAAGCGTTCAACTTTGCCAACGATGATCAGATTCCTTTTTCCAATGGCCCGGTTGATTCGCGCAACATTGGGCTGGAATACGGTCCGACGCCCAACGACCGGCGCCATTACTTCACGTTTTCCGGCGTCGCCGAACTTCCGTATGGATTCCGTCTGTCGCCGATTCTGACAATGGCTTCGGGCGTGCCGATGGACATTCTGCTGCCGGATGCCAGTTCGCGCATTCCGGTTTTGCAGCGCAATGCAGGCGGACGGTTATTCAAAACAGGCGCTGAACTCAACGGCTTCCTTTCACAGCTCAACGCGGCTGGAGGTGTGAATGGTCAGCGGTTGCCGCTGGTGCGCGACGATGCCCAATTCAACGACGATTTCAGCTCTTTCGATCTGCGCGTGTCGAAATCGTTCAAGCTTGGCGAAAAAGCACGCATTGAGCCGATGGTTGAAGTCTTCAACCTGTTCAACATAACAAACATCCTGGGCGTGTCGAACGTCAATTCTTCGGGATTTTCGAACGTGCTGATCCGTGACAGCAGCGATCCGACAAACGCGGGCTTTTTGCGTTCGTCCAGCTTTGGTCGCCCTGTGACGGCGGCAGGCGGCGTGTTTGGATCAGGCGGCCCGCGTGCGTTTCAGTTCGCCGTGCGCTTTACCTTCTAAAGACAATATTTAGCGACCCACTGTGGAATCAACAACTCAACTCAAACGCCAGCTTGGACTGGCTTCGGCGACGGCGATGATTGTTGGTGAAGTCATCGCCGTCGGCATCTTTCTTACTCCAGCCGGAATGGCGAAATCGCTTGGTTCGCCGTTCTGGATACTTGTCGTCTGGCTGGCAATGGGGGCGATGGCGCTGTGCGGAGCGCTCTGTTACGGCGCGCTCGGCGCGCAGTTTCCTGAAGCCGGCGGCAGTTATGTGTACCTGCGGAAAGCGTACGGCCCTGTGGTCGCATTTCTATACGGCTGGAAATGCTTTCTGGTCATGGACCCTGGCATTACCGCTGCGCTGGCTGTTGGGCTTGCGGGTTATGTCGGCTATCTGGTCAACCTGACGCCTGCTGGCACAAAGTTAGTTGCCATCGGCGCAATCCTGATGGTCGCTGCTGTCAACATCGCCGGACTGCGATTTGGGGCCGGACTGATGCGATGGCTGACAGCGCTAAAACTTGGCGCATTGGCCTTGCTCGTAATCTGGGCGATTGCCTTGCGGCTTGGCGACCTGTCGCACTTCACGCCCTTTGTTGCGCAGCGCGCAGGTTCAGCGCCTCTGCTTGGCGCATTGGCGGGAGGAATGGTTGGAGCCTTTTTCGCGTTCGGCGGCTGGTGGGACTTAAGCAAGCTCGGCGGCGAAGTTCGCGACCCGCAACGCACCTTGCCGCGAGCAATGGTGTTCGGCGTCATCGGCGTTACGCTGGTTTACATTCTGACAAGCGCCGTCTTTGTGTATCTGGTGCCGCTGGATCAAGTGACTTCGGGTGAAACTTTTGCCGCACAAGCTGGCGAAGCGCTTTTCGGGCGTTCAGGCGGGGCGATTTTTTCGGGAATCGTTATTGTTTCTGTGCTGGGCAGTTTGGCCGCCGTGGTAATGAGCGCGCCGCGTGTGTATTACGCCATGGCGCGCGATGGCGTTTTCTTCGGAGCAATTGCCAAACTTCACCCGCGTTTTGGAACTCCGGCGCGGGCAATTCTGGCTGAAGCCGTTATGGCTTCGCTGCTGGCGGCGCTGGGCACGTTCAATCAGATCGTCGCGTATTTCGTTTTCGTCACCGTGATTTTCATCGCCTTGACGGTCAGTTCGGTTTTCGTGCTTCACAGCCGCTCTGGCAATTCCGCATTGTGGCAAGTGCCCGGCTATCCTCTGACGCCAATTATCTTTTTGAGTTTTGTGGCTTTGTTGCTGTTTTTGCTGGCGGGCAATAATCCCCGTCAGGCTTTTTTTGGCGCGGCCATCGTCCTGTTGGGCGCGCCGGTTTATTACCTGATTTTTCATCGTCAAGAAAGGAACCAAACCAATGGCTTGGATTAAGACAATCCCGATGTCCGAAGCGGACGAAAAACTGCGCCAGGCAATGGAATCGCAGCGCGATTTGTACCCAATCGAATACGCCACGCCTGTGCAACCCACCGAAGACGGCGCAGCAGGCATCGTCGCTTCACACACACTGATTCCCGACGCGCTGTACCACGCCTTTTCGACCTTTGGCGCGTTGATGTCTCCTGATTTGCCTTTGGGAAGGCGACAGCATGAAATGATTGCCACGATGGTGTCAGTCACCAATCGGTGCCATTACTGAATTACCTCTCACGCAGAGTTTCTGCGTCGGGTCACAGTTGATGAAGAGTTGGTCAAAGCCTTGCGCGAGAATTACACCACTGCGCCGATCACCGACGCAGAGCGCGTGATGGTGGAATACGTCGTGCAATTGACCAAAGACGCCACACAAATTTCGCCGGAATACCACGGGCGGCTGCGAAACGTGGGCTTCGACGACCAGGCCATTTTGCAGATCACCCTGATCGCTTCCTGGTTCAATTACATCAATCGCGTGGCTGATGCGCTGGGAGTTGGGCGGGACTGACTAAGTCGGCATATTGTCCGATTTACTCTCTCGCCAGCTACGCCATTTTCGAATGACAATCCCGATGTAAGCGATCAAAAGCGGAAAGAACAGTAGATGTGAAATCAAAGCCAGCAGGAATAACCAACCATACGCCGCATCATTCGCTGTTCGTGTGCGGCGTATTCCTGCCATTACTTCAAAAACAGCGCCTTCCAAGTTCAACAAAGTCAAAGCGACAACAATTACAGTCAAAGGCAAAAATGTGGCAACAAACAAAACCCCTGCTTCAAGCTCGCTGTTTTTTCTTAGGTAAACGATCAGTAGCGCGACACGCCAACCAGCCACAACTGCTAGAAAACAAACATTCAGCGTCGCAGCGGTTTCGAAGGAAAACCACCGTTCAACCGGAATCGCATAAAGCAAAGCGGGGGACGAAACCAAAGTGATGAAAGTTAGCAGATTTCGGTAACTCCAATTTTTCGGCCTGAATGGCCAGAGGACTAACCATAAGAACAGTGATAAGGCGAAGACATAAATCACTGAACCGGCACCAAGATATTGAAGCAGTTTTGCATTCGGATGATCCCAATATCTGCCTATCCCTGCCAACCACGTGCAGGCCAATCCGAAAACCAGATGTCTGCCATCAAGTTTCTGAAACTCGGCCTGTGAAAGGCGAAATGTGAGTAATTTGAACGTGGCAGTTAACACGCTCAATGGCTGGACCGTTGTGGTGTCCATCGCAATTCAACTTTTAGTTAATGTCGGCTTTGGTAACGGTTTCGGCTTCTTCGATGGCTTCGGCCAGTGCGCGCTGATCTTTTTTGTCCGTCAATTGCGCAGCCATCGCGCGAAGCTGCGGAATGTGGCGATTGGCAGCATCTTTGAATTTGCGAAGCGCTTTTTTCAGCTGGTCGTTTTTTGGATCGCGTTCAAAAAAATCCTCCATCTTTTCTTCGCCTTCTTCCAGAATCTTTTTGTAATCGCTTAGCAGTTCAGCTTTGCTCCCGGTTGGCAGCGGGCCCCAGGTTTCTTCCTCTTTTTTCTTCTGCGTGGCGTTTGGATTGGTCAGCACCAGAATCCGGCGTTCGGCGGCTTTGATAAAAACTTCAATGCGCAGATCAATTTGCTGCACATCGCGCACCTGCTCCACTTCCATTTCGGTCAGATGATCGCGCGTTTTCGATTGCGCCGAAACTTCACTCGCACAAAACAACCCAGCACAAATCACTAGAAACAATCCTTTCAAAAACCTGAAATTCGTCATAACGCCTCCTGAAAAATAATCTCCCGTTCTCTCAGTCCCTCAATCTCTCCATCTTTCCCTCTCTCCCTCACTTCTTCTTACGACCTTTTCCCTGCTCGATCTGGCGTTTCAACGGCGGCAACCGCAGCTTTACTTTGTCAATTTCCAATTGATTGTCCGGCGAAGCCAGTTCCAGAAATTGATTGTAGGCTTTCAGAGCTTGTTCGTAATCGCCAAGTTTGTCCAGACAAATGCCGACGAAATACAGCGTAATGGCGGTTCGTTTGCGGTCTCCGCGTTTGGCCTGATGGTCCAGAATCCACAGAAATTCGCGCGCGGCATTTGAGAAATCATCAAGTTCGAACAGCGCCGTGGCCAGATTTGTCCGGGCAAAGTATTCAACGTCGCCTTTCGGATTCGCAGCCAGCACCGGTTTCAACACGTCAACAGCTTCCTGAAACTTCCGCAGCTTGACCAGCGCCGAAGCCACGCCGACGTGATGGTTGGCGTTTTTCGGATCAAGCTCCGCAGCGGCACGGTACTGTTCCAAAGCCTTTTCCGGCTGTTTGGGCAAATACAATTCCGCCAATTGAGCGCGCAAGACAGCGCGGTTCGGTTCGGCTTTGATCAGTTTTTCCAGTTCTGCCATTGCGGATTCGGCTTTCCCGGACTCGATCAATGTCGCGGTTAAAGCCGTGCGAGCATCGGCGTTCTCGGCTTCGGCGGCGACAACTTCCTGAAACAGCGCAATGGCCGCGTCGAATTGTTTCGCTTGTGCCAGCAACGATGCCAGCCGCAGCTTCGTTCGCGTGCTGGGTTCAATTACCAGCGCAGCGCGCAAATCCGCCGCAGCTTCATTCAGTTGTTTTTTGGCAATGTAAACTTCCGCTCGATACAGCAGCGCCGTCGTATTTTTTGGATCGCGCTTCAACGCTTCATCAAGCGCGGGCAAAGCTTCATCGAATTTATTTGTCACCGTCAGCGCCACACCAAGCAGCGTGAAAACCGCCGCGCGATCTTCTCCCGCACTAATCGCAGCTTTCGCTTCGGCAATGGCTTCCGCATGTTTTCCGCTGGCGTACAAAACTTCGGCCAACCCGGAATGAGCACGAGCGGATTGCGGATTCAGTTCGATGACACGCAAAAAAGCTTTTTCCGCCTCTTCAGGTTTGGATTCGGCCAAGGCAATTTCGCCGAGCGTCGTTTGCACGCGCGCAAAAATCTGTTTGAGTTGATCGGTGACCGGATATTCCGCCAGCAATGTATTCACCCGTACCAGCGAAGTTTTGGCTTCCGCCAGCTTGCCCAGCGAAAAATAGGCGGCACCACGCTGCAATTCGGCTTGCCACAATTCGGCATCAAGCTCCAATGCCTTGCCATAAAATTCGACGGCTTTGGGCAGATCGCCAGCTTCGTGCGCGCGCTGCCCGGCGTCGAACATGGAAGCGGCCTGTTCGGCTTTGTCTTCGGCCTTTGCCTGTGCAGGCTTTGGCGCGGGCTTGGTAGTGCGACCGGTTTGAGCAAAGGCAACGGCAACCGTCAGCAACACAATTAGACCGGTCAGAATGGGTTTGAACATGGTGAACACCTCAAAGGAAAAACTTGCGGCACGCATATTAACACAGCGATTTTACGCTCCCTGCGATGCCTGCTATCATCCGGCTTGTTTCATTGCGTAAATCACAAAACAATTTTTGGAGGCTCAATCCGATGTTGAATCGAAGAACGTTTCTGCGCCAAACGGCTTGCACCGCTGTTGGCGGCGCTCTGGCAATGAACCTGATGCAAAGCGAAGCTCAGGCGGCCAAACTTTCCAAAATCGGCGTGCAGCTTTACACCGTCCGTGCCGAGATGGCCAAAGACTTCGACGGATCACTCAAGAAAATCGCCGAGCTTGGGTTTAAGGAAGTCGAATTCGCAGGGTATTTCAACCGCACGCCGCAACAGGTCAAAGCCTTGCTGACACAGCTTGGGCTGGACGCTCCGTCGGCGCACGTGCCGCTGGCTGATCTCGGTGACAATCTGGCCAAAACTATCGAGAGCGCAAAAATCATTGGTCATCGGTATCTTATCTGCCCATTCCTGATGCCGAATGATCGCAAAACGCTGGATCAATACAAACAGCACGCGGCGTTGTTCAACAAAGCCGGAGAAGCCTGCAAAAAAGCGGGCATCCAATTTGGCTATCACAATCACGATTTCGAGTTCACGGCGCTTGACGGCAAATTGCCGTTCGATGTGTTACTGGCCGAAACGGATAAGAATCTGGTTAAGATCGAGCTTGATCTGTACTGGATTGTCAAAGCCAATCAGGATCCGCTGATGTTTTTGAAACAACACGGCAATCGCGTTGCGCTGTTTCACGTCAAGGATTTGGACAAAACGCCAAAGCGCGGCATCACCGAAGTCGGCAACGGCACGATTGATTTCAAAACCATTTTTGCCAAAGCTCCGAAAGGCGCAATCAAGCATTACCTGGTTGAACAGGACGTCACGCCCGGTTCGCCGTTCGACAGCCTGAAATTCAGCATTGAGTATCTGAAGAAGTTGGAGTTTTAGTGCCAACCGCAGAAACTGAAATTCAGGCAGATCGGAACAGTACAGGGAGCGGTAGCGACTTGGTTGCTTCAGAGCCGCCAATAACCAGGTCACTACCGCTCCCTGTACTGCAAAAGCTTGCCACTCCGGATGTTGCGATGGTCACTGTCATCCTGATCTGGGGTGGCAATTTTGCTGTCCTGAAATCGGCTTACGCGCAAATTGCGCCGCTCCCATTTTCAGCGGTTCGGTTTACGCTGGCGACGGTGGTGATGCTGGCGCTGCTCTACTGGCGCGAAGGCGATTGCCGCTTTCCGGCAGGCAGCTTTTGGAAATTCGTCTGGTTGGGTTTGATTGGCAACACCGTGTATCAGGTTTTGTTTGCCACAGGTCTGGCAATGACAAAAACTGCAAACGCTTCGCTGATTGCATCAACGACACCGATTGCGGTGGCGCTGGCCGGAGCAGCAATCGGGCTGGAAAAAATCACGCGGTTTATTGCTTTAGGCCTGGCATTGGCGCTTGGCGGAGTGCTGATCGTGGTGATTTCGCGCGGTGCGGCGTTGTCTTCGCAAACGGTCACGGGAGACTTGCTGGCGCTTTGCTCGGTGATTTGCTGGGCGGCGTATGTGCTGGGAATGCGCACCGTCAAGGGCGAAATTTCCTCTTTGCGCGCAACCACATTGACGCTGGTGACTGGAACACCCGGACTGATTCTGGTGGGCTTGCCGGGTTTGTTAAAGACGGATTTGTCGCAGGTCGGCGCGGCAACGATTTTCGGGATTTTTTATTCGGCGCTGCTGGCGCTGGTCACTTGTTATCTGCTTTATAACCGAAACGTGCGGCTGCTTGGCGGAATAAAAACCACCATTTACGGCTGCGCGATTCCCGTGGTTGCCACGTTGATTGCCTGGCCCGTGTTGGGTGAAAAACCAACCTTGCTGCAAGCCGCCGGGGCCATTCTGATCGTGGCCGGAGTGCTGGTAACTCGCCGAAAGTAACGAATTCATGGACGTTGTAAATCAATGTAGGCGCAATGGATGACAACCTGAAACAGCAGTACGCGGAAATCGCGAACTACATACGACAATATCAGGCTTACTCCGCTGAGCTTTTGAAGAAAATTTTGTTCAAGTTCATCAAGGACTTTTTCATCGAAAAAAGCTGGTGGTGGTTTGTCAGCCGATTGTTTTTTGCCCCATTATTATTGTTTGATGTGATTGAACTGTTCGTTTCGCTTTATCCGCTAACCAAAGGCATTGATATGCTGAGCGATAAATCCCCGGAGGTTTACCGGCGTTGGATTAATGAAGTGGCAGAAGCGGAAGATCAGCAGAACGAGTTTTTCGGCGTTATCACCAGTGACTATTACATTGATTCACTAAGCCGGATGATTGAAGTAAAGTTTGCGGGCTACGATTTCGCCAAGCTAAGCAAGCTGCACGAAATCAAGACCAAGCAACTGTCGCAGTCGGAACTAAAACAGGTCACGGGTGTTTTGCTGGCGTTGTTGGCCTTTTTGCTAAAAAGTGTCCCGGAAGAATTGATCACCTGGTTGTCGGCGAAAATCACGCAACCTTTATTCGGATGGCAATTAAGCTACACCAGCTTCAAAATCTGGTCATTTGTAGCAGTCGCAGGCAGTATCGTTTATATGGCGCTTGTATTTTTCCCGGTGTGGTTGAAACAATCCGAAGCGCGAAGACACGTTGACCCAATCGGCGAAGTGCTGAAATACACCGAAATCAGACTGAGCAAATAACGAGGCA